>NZ_JBHVPD010000102.1:0-7008 GCF_042887525.1 Kitasatospora sp. NPDC057936 | reverse complement strand
CCACCCCCCCGGCCCCCGCCCCCCCGTCTTCCCCCCGGCCCCCCACCCCCCCCCCGGGGGGGGCCGGCCGGCCCCGCGGCCCGCCGCCGCCGAACCGCGGCGGGCGACCGGACACCGAGGAGAACACCTGTGGCCCGCCACATCTACGCCTGCCCGCTGCGCTGGTCCGACATGGACGCCTTCGGGCACGTCAACAACGTGGTCTTCCTGCGCTACCTGGAGGAGGCCCGGATCGACTTCATGTTCACCCAGGCCGCCGCGGCCGGTGCCGGGGAGTTCGCGGGCGGGTCGGTCGTGGCGCGCCACGAGATCGACTACAAGCGGCCGTTGGTGCACCGCCCGGAGCCGGTGACCATCGAGACCTGGGTGACCAAGATCGGTGTCGCCTCGCTGACCGTGGCGTACGAGATCAAGGACACCGCCGAGGACGGCGGCGACATCGTGTACGTCCGCGCCTCCACCGTGGTCGTGCCCTACGACCTGGCCGAGCAGCGCCCGCGCCGGATCTCCGCGGTGGAGCGGCAGTTCCTGTCCCGCTTCGTGGACGAGTCCGTCCCGGCGCAGCAGGGCGAGCTGAAGGCCGAAGCGGCCGTCGCCGTCGCCTGAGCGCAGAACCCGAGCGCAGAACCTGAGCGCAGAAACCTCCTACCGATACCGATGAGAGCCGAACCGCGTTGACCACCACCGACCGCCTCGCGCTGACCGACGCCGGCGAGGCCGCCGACCTGTCCGCCTTCCTGCTGCGCCTGCTGCGCTTCGACAAGGCGGCGGCGGTGCGGTTGCAGGCGGTGGCCCCGGCCGGGGGCGAGGGCGTGCTGGCGGTCTTCGGGCGGCTGCCGCTGGGCGGTTCGGGCGCGCTGGCGATCCGCACCGCGCGGCTGACCGGCCTCGGCGAGCCGGTCGACCGGACCGTCTCGGCGGGCCAACTGCTGGACGCCGTCGACGCGGGGACGGGCGCGGTCGCGCTGCCCGCGCCGGTGACCGGCCCGGCCTGGGCCGGGCTGCTGCCGCCGCGCACCGGCTGGCGGCCGGTCGGGGAGCCGGCGGTGGCCCGGGTGTACCCGGAACTGATGGCCGGCGTGCGGGAGTTCCGCGAGCGCAGCGAGGCCGTCCCGGAGCACCACCGCAGCCGCGCGGTGCTGGACGAACTGGCCGACGAGATCTGGTCCCGCCCGGTGGCGGCGCTGCCGGAGCTGCCGCTGCGGGCGGTCCACGCGGCGTACGTGATCGGCTTCCTGAAGCCGGACGCCCCGCTGACCGTGCACCGGGCCGGCGGCTGGCTGCGGCTGAGCGCCCCGGCCGGGTCGGTGGCGGTCCGCACGGCGGCCGCGCCGGGCGCGGGGCTGGGGCTCAGCCCGCTCAGGTAGGGCTGCTCGGGCAGGGCTGCTCGGGCAGGTCCGCGCAGGTAGGTCCGCTCGGGCAGGTCCGCTCGGGCAGGGCTGCTCGGGCAGGTCCGCGCAGGTAGGTCCGCTCGGGCAGGGCCGCAGGGGCCGATCAGCCCTCGGCGTTGATCAGCCCTCGGTGTTGATCATCGAGGCGGCGGCGTAGGTGAGGTAGTCCCACAGCTGCTGCTCGTCCTCGGCGGGGAGGGCGAGTTCGTCGACGCCCGCGCGCATGTGCGTGAGCCAGGCGTCGTGGGCCGCGCGGTCGACCTTGAACGGCACGTGCCGCATGCGCAGCCGCGGGTGGCCGCGGTGCTCGCTGTAGGTGCGCGGGCCGCCCCAGTACTGCATGAGGAAGAGGACCAGGCGCTCCTCGGCCGGGCCGAGGTCCGCCTCGGGGTACATCGGGCGCAGCAACTCGTCCTCGGCGACGCCCTGGTAGAACCGGTGGACCAACCGCCGGAAGGTCGGCTCGCCGCCGACCTTGTCGAAGAAGCTCTCCTCGCTGAGCGTGCCACGCCGGATCTCATTCACCCGACCATGGTCGCAGACGCCGACGGGGCCGTACACCGGGACCAAAGGCGTACGACCCCGCGGGGTTGGGCCAGTGCCGTGGCACTGCCGGGGAGCGACGGTCAGACGTCGTCCCACTTGAACAGCTTCGCCGAGATGAGCGTCAGCACGACGGCGAAGCCCAGCAGGATGCCCATGGCGGGCAGCGCGTCCATGACGCCGCCGCCGCGGCTGAGCACGGACCCGGCGGCGTCGACCAGGTGCCGAAGCGGCAGCACCTCGGAGATGGTCTTCAGCCAGCCCGGGGCGTCGTCCATCTTGAAGAAGGAGCCGGAGAGGAACGACATCGGCAGCACGATGATCTGCGAGATGCCGTTGGCCGCCTCCTCGGTCTTGGCGATCGAGCCGGCCAGCAGGCCGATCGACATGAAGGCGATGGTCGCGCAGACCACCAGCGGGATGATCAGCCACCAGTCGCCGCTGAGCTTGAGCCCGAAGTACGGCGTGGTGGCGACGACCAGGAAGATCGCCGTCTGGGCGAGGGCGGTGACCACCGACACCACGACCCGGGAGGCGATGACCGAGAAGGCGCTGACCGGGGCGAGCCGCAGCCGGCGGAGCACCTTCTGCTTGCGCCAGCCGACCAGGGTCAGCGAGGCGCCGAACACGGCGCCGGTGGCGACGGCCCAGCCGAGCAGGCCGGGGGTGAGGAACTGGATCGGCTTGAGCGACTGGTCCTCGACCTGGGTCGCGTCCAGCGAGAACGCCGGCGGCTTGCCGGTGGCCTGCTGGTAGGCGGCCTGGTTGGCCTGCTGGACGATCGCGTTGAGGATGCCCTGGACGGAGCCGGCGCGGACCTGGTCGGCCGCGCTGAAGTGCAGCTCGATCCTGCCGTCCGGGCCCTGCTCGATCAGCGCGTCGAGGTCGCCCTTGCGCACCTTGGTGAGCGCGGCCGCCTCGTCGTCGGTCCTGGTGATCTCCAGGACCTTGTCGAGCTCCGCGCGGCCCTCGCCCTGCACCGAGTCCAGCACCTGCACGGCGCCGACCTGGGCGACCTTGGCGTGCGGGCTGGTGGCGCCCTTGAGCAGGGTGCCGAACAGCAGCAGGAACATCAGCGGGAACAGCATGACGAAGAAGACGGCGCTGCGGTCGCGCTTGAACGACAGCAGCATCGAGCGCGACAGGCTCCAGAAGGCGCTGACCCGCTCGTTGTCCGCGGCGGCGTCGGCCGCACCGCCGCGCTGGGCGGGCACCTTCGGCTCGGTGGACTGGGTGGCGGTCATGCCCGGTACTCCCGTCCGGTCAGCTGGAGGAAGACGTCCTCCAGGGTGGCGCCGCGCACTTCGAGGCCGCGCAGGGCGTTGTGCTCGGCGAGGACGGCCAGGATCGGGGCCGGGAGGCGGGTGGAGAGGGACAGCGTGGTGCCGTCGTCCTCCAGGGAGGCGATGTCGGCGCCGGCCGCGGCGAGCAGGTCGCGCGCCCGGTCGAGGGCGAGCTGGCCGGACTCGACGCTGATCCGGACGGTGTCGTCGATCTCGCGGATCAGTGCCGCGGGGGCGCCGGTGTGCAGGATCTTGCCGTGGTCCATGATCGAGACCCGGTCGCAGAGGATCTCGGCCTCGTCCAGGTAGTGGGTGGTCAGGACGACGGTGCGGCCCTCGCGGTTGATGTCCCGCAGGAGGTCCCAGAGGTTGCGCCGGGCCTGCGGGTCGAGGCCGGTGGTGGGCTCGTCGAGGAAGACGAGCTCCGGGTCGTGGGCGAGCGCGCAGGCGATGGACAGGCGCTGGGCCTGGCCGCCGGACATCTGCTCGGTCATCACCCCGGCCTTGTCGGCGAGGCCGACCCGCTCCAGCATCGCGTCGGCCCGCTTGGGGCCGACCCCGTAGAACGACGCGAAGGTGCGGATGGTCTCCCGGGCGGTGAGCTTGCGGAAGAAGGCGGAGGCCTGGAACTGCACGCCGATGCGCGGCAGCAGCTGCGGGTTGCGCGGCCAGGGGGCCATCCCCAGCAGCTCGATCCGGCCCTCGTCGGGCTTGCGGATCCCTTCCAGGATCTCCAGCGTGGTGGTCTTCCCGGCGCCGTTGGGCCCCAGGATTCCGTAGAATTCGCCGGCTTCGACCGTGAGTGACACCCCGTCGACAGCCTGCACGTCCCCGTACCGCTGACGGATGCCGTCAGCGGATATAGCTGCAGTCATGAGCCCAGAGCGTAGGGCTTTCGTCTGAAAATATGCACATCGGCGACCAGAGATTTGTGCATTGTTTGAGGAACCGGGAAAACGCAGGGCCGGGCGAATGTTGTCATCCGCCCGGCCCTGTTGACCGTTGGTCAGGCGCGGTGCACGGTGATGGTCGTCCAGGCGCCGATGTGGATCCGGTCACCGTCGTTCAGCGGCACGGCGACGTGCGGCGCGATCGGCTCGGAGCCGCCGTTCACCGTCGTGCCGTTGGTCGAGTCCTGGTCGACCAGCACCCAGCTGCCGTCCGCCTGCTCGGCGAGCAGCGCGTGCTGGTGCGAGGCGCCCGGGTCCTCCGGCGGCACCGACAGGTCGATCTCCGGGACGGTGCCGCGGTGCTGGCTGCGCCGGCCGATCCGCAGCTGGCCGCGGCCGGTCAGCGGGACGCGCCGCTCGGGGCAGTACGGCGGGAAGAACAGGCCGGCCGCCTCGGGGCCGCTGCGGGCCATCATCTCGGTGAAGTACTCGCGGTCGGCCGCGACGACGGCGATCCAGTTGGTCCGCACCGGCTGCGGCGGGACGGCGGCGTGCTGCTGCGGATCCGGCTGCGCCGGCATCGGCGGGGCCAGGTTGAACGACGTGCCGAAGTCGCGGTTGCCCGGGTCGGCGTAGACCGGGCCGGAGTCCTCGCGCACCGGGGCCTCCGGGAAGGCGGCCTCGGGGTAGCCGTTCTCGGGCGGAGGGTAGCCGTAGGTGTGCGGCTGCACGGGCGGCTGCGGCTGCGACGGCATCGGCTGCGACGGCATGGGCTGGGCCGGAGCGTGCGGCTGAGCCGGCGCGTGCTGGTGGACGGGCGGCTGCACCGGGGCCGGTGCCGGGCCGCCGTACGCCGCCGGGATGTTCAGCGGCGCGGGCGCCTGCGCGGGCGGGGGCACCGGGGCGTGCCCGGCCGGGGCCTGCCGGCGCGAGGGGGTGGACAGGTCGTAGTCGTACCCGCACTCCTCGCAGAACCGGCCGGTCTGCGGGCTGCGGCAGATCGGGCAGACCGTCAGGCCCTCGGTCAGGCCCTGCGGCGCCGGGGCGGGCGGGGGCGGCGGCACCGCGCCCGGCGGCATCGGCGGCATCGGCGCCCCGTACGGTGCAGCCCCGTGCCCCGGGTGCCCGGCGGGTGCGCCGGGCACGGGTGCGGCTCCGTACGCCCCCGGGTGGGCTCCGGGCGGGGCCGGGGGCGGCGGAGTCATCGGAAAGCCGCAGAAGTCGCACCAGTCCTCGGCCTGCGACTCATGGCCCCTCGGGCAGATCGGCATCAGGTCCCCCTCAGTTCGTGCCGGCTTGGGGCGGCGGTCGCGCCGGGCGGCGGCCCGGTCACGTCTTCAGCGGTAGCGGTCACTTCTTCACACGTACGGTCTTCGTCGACCGGGTCTCGAGGGTCATCGAGTCGGCCTCGCTCACGTTCTTACGGAACCGAACCGTACCCTCCTTGGCGTCGACGACGTCCACCACCTTCTGGAGCAGCTTGTAGGTGCCCTCGTTGCCGGTCGCGTGGGCGATCCGGACGGCGGCGCCGAGCTTGGCGGTCGCGGTGTCGACGTCCCCGGCGCGGTGCGCCTCCAGGCCCTCCTGGATGGAGGAGGCGAGCTCGGCCTGGCCGGTGTAGTGGGCGACCTGCGGGCTGATCCGGGTGGAGGAGGCGAGGTCGTCCGTCCAGACGGCCTTGACCAGGCCCTGGGAGAGCACCTCGGGGGTGCCGCCGGCGGCCTGCGGGGGCAGCACGAGGCTGACCCGGGCGGCGAGCATCTCGTTGCCGACCGAGGCGGCCGGGACCTCGACGCACACGTGGTAGTCGCGGCTCTCGTCGCCCCAGGAGCCGGTCGGGTAGTCGCCGGCCCGCGGCCCGGCCTCGGCGCGCCGGGCGGTGAGGTCCTCGACGCTCGGGGCGACCTGCTTGACGAACTTGACCGAGGCGTTGGCCGGGGTCCAGATCCGCAGCGCGACGTCGGCGACCTGCTTGCCCATGGCGCCGGCCATCATCGAGCGGAAGTCGTCGGCGAGGCCGCCCGGTTCGGCGACGATGTCGACGGTGCCGAGCAGCGCGGAGGAGATCGTGCGCAGCTCGTCGATCCGCCAGTCGGTGCCGACGCCGCGGCAGTCGGCGGTGAAGTGGCCGGTGACGCGCTCGATGTTGCGGGCGAGGTCCTGCGCCGACTCGTGCTCGTTGTTGCCGTCGGTGAGCAGGATGGCGTGCCGGATGGAGATGTCGCGGCGGGTCAGGAAGAGCTTGTCGGCCTTGGCGAGCCAGGTGCCCATGGCGGTCCCGCCGGCCGCGGTGAGGCGGCGCAGGGACTCCTTGGCGTGTTCGCGGGTGGTGGCGGAGGCGGTGGCGAGGGTGCCGTCGCCGGGGTAGATGTCGCGGGCCTCGTGGGTGCCGGCGACGACCGCGAAGGCGGTGCCGTCGCGCAGGGCGTCGATGGCGGCGGCGGTGGCCTCGCGGGCGCCGTTGATCTTGCTCTTGGGGTAGTCCATCGAGCCGGAGCAGTCGACCAGGATGACCACGGCGGCGGTGCCGGCGGCCCCCTGCGTCCCGGCGTCGGCGACGCCGAGCGGGCGGCCGCCGGTGGTGCCGCCGCCGGTCGCGGTGACGGTGACGATGGCGTTGACCTCGCGGGCACCGTCGGCGAGGAACTCGTTCTGGAAGATGTCCACGTCGAACCTGGGCAGGTTCGGCTTAGCCAGTGTTGCCATGGGCCGGTGGCTCCCGTCGGGATGAAGGGTTGATGCGGGATCGGTCGGTGCACCCGCCCGGCGCTCGGGCCGGGCGGGGCGGGCGGGACGGACCGTCGGGACGTCAGGCGGTCGGCGGGTGCGGCGGCTGCGGCGGAACGGGCGGCACCCCGGGGGCGCCCGGCGGGCCGGCCGGCGGCGCGGGCGGTGCCGGCG
>NZ_JBHVPD010000101.1:12815-39749 GCF_042887525.1 Kitasatospora sp. NPDC057936 | reverse complement strand
CGACAAGACGCGACCCAGCCCGGACCGGGAAGTGGTGTTTCAGAGGATTGGCCGCCCCGGGACCGTCCGCGCCGATGCGTGTCCGGTGCTCCCTGCCGAGCGACTAGAGAACACTACCCCTGTTCGGCGCTCCGGGCAAACCCGTGCCGGGGACCGTCCGGGTACAGAGCGGGCGGCCCGCCTTCACGTGTTCGCCGTTCGGGTGGTCGTTGCCGGTGACCCAACGGCGTGCGGTGGGCTCGTCCCGGCCTCCGTCGCGGTGGCGGCGCAGGAGGCGTTCCTCGCGGAGGGCGTCGTCGGTCTCGACGTACCAGAGTTCGCGGAGCAGTCGGCGGGCGTCCGGCCAGGGAGCGTCGGTGGAGGCGAGGTAGTTGCCCTCGGTGATGACGAGGCGGGCCTGCGGACGGACGACGTGGCGGGCGGCGACCGGTTCGTCGAGGGTGCGGTCGAAGTCGGGGACGTAGATGTCCTGGAAGCGGTCGGCGGCGATGCGGCGCAGCAGCGCGACGTAGCCGTGGGTGTCGAAGGTGGCGGGTGCGCCCTTGCGGTGGGTGAGGCCCAGGCGGTCGAGCTGGGCGGCGGAGAGGTGGAAGCCGTCCATTGGGACGTAGGCGGCGCTGCCCGGGCCCTCGGCGCGCTCGACCTCGGCGACCAGGTGCCGGGCCAGGGTGGACTTGCCGGCCCCGGGAGGGCCGGTGAGTCCGAGGATCGTACGGGCGTTGCTGCCCGGGCCCCGGAGGAGTCCGAGGGCGAGGGCGGTGAGGCGGTCCTCGTTCATGGCCGCACCCTACTCATCCGTCCCGCCCCGGCCCGGGCCGCTCGCTTCTCCGCTGCCGACGCCTCACCGGGCGGCGAGGGCCGGCACCTCCAGGGTCAGCGTTCCCGCGTCGGCGTCGAGCACGGCCGGGACCCCGAGCGGGACGGTGAGGGTGGAGGGGCAGTGGCCGAAGCCCAGTTCCCACAGCACGGGCACCCCGAGCGGGCCGAGGCGGTCGAGCATCACCTCGCGGACCCGGTCCGGTCGCCCGCAGCCCTCCCAGGAGCCGAGGGCTATGCCGGCCACGCCGTCGAGGGCGCCGGAGCGGAGGAACTGGGTGAGGAGGCGGTCGAGCTGGTACGGGTGCTCGTTCACGTCTTCGAGGATCAGGATGGCGCCCGCGAAGGAGGGCCGGGCGGCGGGCGTGCCCCGCTCGGCCGCGAGGACGTGGACGCAGCCGCCGGCCGTGACGCCGCGGGCCCGGCCGGGGACGAGCGGTGCGGCGGCCGGTCCGGTGAGGACGGTGGTCGTGGCGGGGTCGAAGAGGGTGCGGCGCAGGTGTTCGGCGGTGGGGGCGTCCTCGATGAAGGAGGCCGCCGCGCACATCGGCCCGTAGAGGGTGGCGAGGCCGAGCCGCTGGGCGAAGGCCTCGTGCAGGGAGGAGACGTCGCTGAAGCCGATGAGGACCTTGGGCGGGACGCGGCGCATCGCGGCCCAGTCGAGGAGGTCGACGACGCGGTGCACGCCGTAGCCGCCGCGGGCGCAGACGACGGCGTCGACGGTGGGGTCGAGCCAGGCGTCCTGCAGGTCGGCGGCCCGGCTGGCGTCGGTGCCGGCCAGGTAGCCGAGGGTGGGGTGGGTGTCGAGGACGTGCGGGGCGACGGTGACCCGCAGCCCCCAGGAGCGCAGGATCGCGGTCCCGGCGGTGAGCCGCTCGGGGTCGATCGGGCCACTGGGGGCGACCACGACGACGTGGTCCCCCGGACGGAGCTGCGGCGGACGGGTCAGCCCTCGGGCGGGCGTGGTCGGGTGCTGGTCCATGGCCGGGATCCTTCCAGGGTGCGGGCGTCGGAGCGTGAGGGGGTGAGGTGCGGTCGGATCCGGCGGGGCCCGCCGCAAGTGGTATGCCCCGTCGTCCTCAGACCGACCCCATGACCTCCCTGACCTCGGCGAGGGTGGCGTCCGCGATGGCGTTGGCGCGCTCGGCGCCGTCGCGCAGCACCTGGCGGAGGTGGCCGCGGTCGGCGGCGAGCGCGGCGCGGCGGGCGCGGATCGGGCGGAAGAACTCGTTGACGGACTCCGTGACGGTGCGCTTGAGCGCGGCCGCGCCGCCGTCTCCGAGTTCGGCGGCGACGTCCTCGGGTGCCCGGCCCTGGCAGAGGGCGGCCAGCAGGACGAGGTTCGCGACCTCGGGCCGGTTCGCCGGGTCGTAGGCGATGTGCCGGTCGGTGTCGGTCTTCGCGCCGCGGATCAGCCGGGCGGTCTCGTCCTCGGAGGCGCCGAGGAAGACGGCGTTGCCCCGGCTCTTGCTCATCTTGCCGCCGTCGGTGCCGAGGAGGAGCGGCGCGTCGGAGAGCACGGCCTCGGGGCGAGGGAAGACGGCGGTGCCGTCGGCGTGCGGGTAGCGCTCGTGGAAGCGGCGGGCGATGGTGCGGGCCACTTCGAGGTGGGGCAGCTGGTCCTGGCCGACGGGGACGAGGCCGGCCTTGCAGAAGAGGATGTCGGCGGCCTGGTGGACGGGATAGGTGAACATCAGTCCGCTGACGGCGGCCTGGCTGGAGTGGGCGATCTCGTCCTTGACGGTGGGGTTGCGGCTCAGTTCGGCGACGCTGACCAGGCTGAGGAAGGGCAGCAGCAGCTGGTTGAGGGCGGGGACGCGGCTGTGCGCGAAGATCGTGGCGCGGTCGGGGTCGAGGCCGGCCGCGAGGTTGTCGAGGACGAGGTTCTCGGTGTGTTCGGCGAGCCGGTCGGCGATGTCCCGGTCGGTGATGACCTGGTAGTCGCCGACGACGATGAACATCTCGACGCCCTGGTCCTGGAGGCGGACCCGGTTCTGCAGGGTGCCGAAGTAGTGGCCGATGTGGAGCGGGCCGGTGGGGCGGTCGCCGGTCAGGACGCGGCGGGTCACCGGAGCCGCGACGGGAGCGGGAACGGGAACGGGAGCGGGAACGGCGGCAGCGACGGGGTGGGCGGTCGTGGCGGTCATGCGGGTTGTCTCCTCGGTACGGCGGTGGTGGTGGCCGTCCGGGGCGCGGGCCCGTCCCACTGGGGAAACGCGACAGGGCCGTCCATCCCGGACGGCCCTGGTCAGGCATGCAGTGGTGGCCGTCCTAGGACGGCCACCAGCACAGGCCCGTGGAGCGCTTCATGCCTTCGACCATAGCGCCGGTCCCCCGCCGCGGTCACCGGTTTTCGCCGTCGGCCTCAGTCCTCGACGACGAGGGCGGGGGTGTCGCGGCGCAGCGTCTCGCCGCGGAAGAACTCCGCCTGCAGGAAGACGGCGCTGAGCAGCAGGCCGCCGACCCCGGGGTCCGGAAGCCCGGGTGGACGGCGCCGAAGCGCGGCGGGACGACCCGGTAGGCGCTCATCGCCGGCAGCGTGCGGGCCACCGGGATGAACGTGGTCTTGTGGAGTAGGTTAGCCTCACCTTAGCTGCGGGTCCGTGGCCGCCCCGCGGCCACACTCCGTCCCCGACTCGCCCCCGACCCGTCCTTGACCCGCCCGCCGATCCCGAAGGAGCGTCGCGTGGCCCCCAACGCCGACGACCTGACCCCCGCCCGCCGCACCGCCTCCCGCCGTCGCTTCCTCGCCGGCGGGCTCACCGGCGGTGCCGTGCTCGGCCTCGGCGGGCTCCTCGCCGCCTGCGGCAGCTCGGACGGGTCGGCCGGACCCGGCACTGCGAAGCCGTCCGGCGGCGGCTCCCCTGACCAGAAGTCGGTCAAGCAGGGCGGCGACGACTACGCCACCGTGATCGAGAAGATGAAGGGCTTCGGCACCGACGCCGCCCCCGGCGTCTACCCCCGCACGGTCAGGCACGCGATGGGCGAGACCGTCCTCCCCGCCAAGCCCGTCCGCGTCGTCGTCCTCGACACCGGCGAGCTCGACAACGTCGTGTCGCTCGGCGTCCAGCCGGTCGGCGTCGTCCACACCGACGGCTCGAAGACCATGCCGTCCTACCTCAAGGACAAGGCCGGCAGCCCGGCGAACGTCGGCACCATCAACAGCCTCAACCTGGAGGCGATCGCCGCCCTCAAGCCCGACCTGATCCTCGGCAGCCAGCTGCGCGCCCAGGACCAGTACGCGCAGCTGTCGAAGATCGCACCGACCGTCTTCTCGCTGCGCCCCGGCTACCCGTGGAAGCAGAACTTCCTGCTCAACGCGAGCACCTTCGACCTGGAGACCGAGGCCAAGACCCAGCTCGACGCCTACCAGGCCGCCGCCACGGCGATCGGCGCCCGGCTCGGCGACAAGCGACCGGCCATCACGCCGCTGCGCTTCATGCCCGGCAAGACCCGCCTCTACGCGGAGCTGTCGTTCATCGGCACGATCCTCACCGACGTGCCGATGCCGCAGCCCGCGATCGAGCGGGTCAAGGAACTCGCGGTCGAGATCAGCCCCGAGCAGATCGACAAGGCGGACGCCGACTGGATCTTCTACGGCGTGTACGGATCGCCCACCTCCACCAACCAGGACACGGTGCTCGGCGGCGCGCTCTGGAAGACCCTCGGAGCGGTCAAGTCCGGTCAGGCGCGGCCGGTTTCGGACGAGACCTGGTTCCTCGGGCTCGGCGTGATGGCGGCCACCGCGGTGCTCGCCGACCTCAAGGGCTTCGTCGCGCCCGGCAGTTGAGCCGACACGCCGGGTAGGGGCGGGGTGCCCGCGGCCCGCTCCCGGAGGGGCGTGCGGGCGTCCGAACGGGGAACCGGCGCTTGGAGCTGGTCACTCGGTGCGGGAGGATCGTCTGGACCGTCCCCCGAAGGGCCCGTGCCGATGACCTCGCTCCACCCCACCCCCACCGACCCAGCCCGCCCCGACCCGGCCGCGGACCGCGCCGGAGCCCCGCGTCAGGCCGCCGCGCGCTGCTCCATCGCGCAGGCCGCCGACACGGGACAGCTCCCCGGTGCGCCGGGCGGCGGCGCCCGGGACGACTCGGTGCCGCGACCGCGCAGCGGCCCCGGCGACGCCGACGGCGGGGCGCCGACCCGCGCACCCCTCACCGGCGCGCCGGACCAGCGGACGGCCGCCCGCGTGCAGGCTGCGCTCGCCGAACGGCTGCGGGCCGCACGCCTGCAGGGGCGCACGCTCGCCGAGTTGGCCGCCGCGTGTCGACGGCCGGTGGCGGAGGTCGCGGCGCTCCTGGGCGAGGCCGTGCCGGTGGAGGCTCCGTCGGCCTGGCAGGTTCAGGACGACCAGGGCGAGCCCGGCGACGTTCGCGCGCACGACGTTCACACGCACGACGTTCACACGCACGAACTCCCGCAGCCCGCCGCACCGACGGCCGAACGGCCGGTGCCGGTGCTGCGGGCGGCCCGCGAGGAACCGCGGACCCTCGCGACACGACGGCCCTCGCCCTCACGCCGGCTGCGCCGCATGCACCCCGACGCCGCCCCGACCGGGCAGGAGGCGGCCGAACGGGAGACGGCCGCACCTGAGGGGCCACTCCCGCGCAGGTCCGCACGGGGAGCGGGCAGGACGGCGGCGGGAGCGAACGGGGCCGTAGGGACCGCGGCGGCCTGGCGGCCGACCGGCGGCACCGGGGCCGGGGCCCGGGCCGGCACCGGGGCCGACCAGGCCGAGACCCCGCTCGGGATCCTGATCGGCGCCGGCCCCCACCAACCCGAGGCGGTCGGCCGCCCGGAGGAGCGCACGCCGGTCCGGGTGACCGCCGAGCCGGTCCGGATCGGGCGCGGCACCAGCCTCGTCGTGCTGCCCTCCTGGCGACCCGCCATCGCCGTCTCGGTGCCGACCGAGCAATTGCTGTCCGCCACCGGGCTCGCCTTCGAACAACTGGCCGGCGTGCAGCTGACGGTGATGATGAACCCCGGTGCCCTGCACGACCGGGAGCTCGACCTGCACGACTGGCGGGCCGCGCGCGGACGGCGCGGCGGACGGGCGTAGCCGGTCCGTGCCGTTCGACCCGGCGTCGTGCCCGGCGTAGCGCCCGACGTAGCGCCCGACGTAGCGCCCGACGTAGCGCCCGACGTAGCGCCCGACGTAGCGCCCGACGGACGAACGTCAGTGCTCCGGCGAGGAGTTCGGGATGTAGCCAAGGTGGACGGCGCCCGCGTCGCTCCCGTCGACGTTCCAGTCGCCCGACCGGACCATCGCCAGCAGCTCGGGGAGCCTGGGCGGCCAGAGCGCGTCGGCGTCCGGGGCGGCGAGGTCGGACGGCGTCCACCAGCGCCAGTCGAGGATGCGGTCGACGGCGTGCACCGCGCTGACGTCGCCGACCGGGCCGCGGCGCGGGCCCCGGGTGACGTAGATGTGCTCGTGCTGGCGGACCGGGGTGCCGTGCCAGGTGAAGTCGTGCTCCCAGGTGCAGAGCAGCGGGCCGGGTTCGAGGTCCGTCCAGCCGGTCTCCTCGCGGAGTTCACGGACGGCGCCTTCGCGCGGGGTCTCGCCGGGGTCCAGTCCGCCGCCCGGCATCGTCCAGTGCACGCCGACCTCGGAGTTGTCGGAGCGGAGCAGGAAGACCGAGCCGTCCTCGGCCAGAACCGCCGTCCGGGCCGCCTGCCGGGGCACGCGTTCACGGGGGCGCCGCAGTCCGACGAGTCCCAGCGGGTTGCGGAAGCGCTGCTGTCGTTTCATCGGCCCACTCTCGCAGGGCCCGACGACGGGCGTCTCCGAATTCCGGGACGGGCGGTGGCGGTACGGGCGGTGGCGGTACGGGGCCGTGACCGGACGGGCGGTGGCGGGACAGGTGGTGGCGGGACAGGTGGTGGCGGGACAGACGCTGACGGAACGGCGTGACGGCGCGCGGAGGGCCCGTACCGCCGTACGCTGACGCCCATGCCCGTACCCGCGATCGTCTTTCCCGCCGACCCGCTCAACCCGCGCCGGCCCGACCCGCACTTCGCCTGGGAGGCCCGGCTGGTCCGGGAGTTGGGCGGCGAGCACCATCTCGTCGACCACGACGCGCTGCTGGCCGGACGGGCCGAGGAGGCCGTCCGGCGGGTGCCGGAGGGCGGCGGCCCGCTCTGGTACCGGGGCTGGATGATCCCCTCCCGGGACTACGCCGCTTTCGCCGCCGCCCTCTCCGCGCGCGGCGGGAACCTGCTCACGAGTGCCGCAGGCTACGCGGCCGCACACGAACTTCCCGGCTGGTACGGCGTGTTCGAGGGATCGACGCCGTCGAGCGTGTGGATCCCCTCGGCGGGCGAGGCAGCGGGCGGGTCTGCACCGGCGCCGGGACCGGGGCGGGAGGAACTGGCCGATGCCGTGGCCCGGTTGGGCGGGCGTGGCCCGGCGATCGTCAAGGACTACGTGAAGTCCCGAAAGCACGAGTGGCACGAGGCCTGCTACGTGCCGGAGCTCGCCGACCTGGACGCTGTCGGTCGGGTGGTGGCCCGGTTCGTCGAGTTGCAGGGCGAGTTCCTGGCGGGCGGGGTGGTGCTGCGGCGGTACGAGGAGTTCGCGCGGGCGTCCGCTCCCGTCGGCACCGAGGCCGGTGCCGGCGTCGGTCTCGGCGTCGGCGTCGGCGTCGGCGTCGGCGTCGGCGTCGGGGGCACCCGGGCGGTGGAGGCCCGGGTGTGGTGGCTGGACGGCGAACCGGTGCTCGTCGGACCGCACCCGGACGCGCCGCGCGACGAGGTCGACCCCGACCTGACCGGTGTGCGCTCGCTGGTGCGGACGCTCGGCTGCCGGTTCGTCACCACCGACCTCGCCAGCCGGGCGGACGGCTCCGGCTGGCGGGTGGTCGAGGTCGGGGACGGGCAGGTGAGCGACCTGCCGCACGGGATCGACGCGACCGGGCTGCTGACGTCGCTGATCGCGGCCTGACCCACGCTGGGTTCGGGCCCGGCCCGAACCCAGCGTGGGCCGGCCCGGGCTGGGCCCCGCGCCGGGCTCTTGGTCACCCGGCGGCGACGGTCTCCCCGACGGCGGAGGCCGCGTCGTGGTGCCCGTCCGCGATGAACGCGCGCCAGAGCCGCGCGTACGCCCCGTCGAGGGCGAGGAGTCCGGCGTGCGTGCCGTCCTCGACCACCCGGCCGTGGTCGAGGACGACGACCCGGTCGGCGCGTTCGGCGGTGGTCAGCCGGTGGGCGATCACCAGGGTGGTCCGTCCGCCGCTGAGCCGGTCGGCGGCGCTGTTCACGGCGGCCTCGGTGGCCAGGTCGAGCGCTGCGGTGGCCTCGTCGAGCAGCAGGATGTCCGGGTCGACCAGTTCGGCCCGGGCCAGCGCGATCAGCTGGCGCTGACCTGCCGAAAGGTTTCGCCCCCGGCCCGTGACCTCGTGGTCGTACCCGCCCGACAAGCGGACGATCATCTCGTGCGCGCCGACCGCCCGCGCCGCCGCCTCCACCTCGGCCGCCGTGGCCTCCGGCCGGCCGTAGGCGATCGCCTCCCGCACCGTGCCCGCGAACAGGTACGCCTCCTGCGGCACGACGCCGAGCCGGTGGCGGTACTGCGCGAGGTCGTACCGGGTGAGGTCGACCCCGTCGACCCGGACGGTGCCCTCGGTCGCGTCGTAGAAACGGGCGACCAGCTTCACCAGCGTCGACTTGCCGGCCCCCGTCTCGCCGACCAGCGCCACCGTCTGACCGGCGGGTATGTGCAGGTCCACCCCGGTGAGGACGTCCGGGGAACCGTCCGCGCCGCCGTTGTAGGCGAAGCCGACGCCCTCGAAGGAGATCTCGCCGCGCAACCCCTTCTCGACCGGCACCGGCTCGGCCGCGACGGCGGTGGTCGTCGGCGTGCGCAGCAGCTCCCGGATCCGGCCGAGGCCGACCGCCGCCTGCTGGTAGCCGTCGAACACCTGGGAGAGCTGGTTCACCGGCGCGAAGAACAGGTCGATGTAGAGGAGGTAGGCGACGAGCGCGCCGACCGTCAGGGTGCCCGCGTCGACCCGGGCCGCGCCCACGATCAGCACCAGCGCGGCGGCCACGCTGGACAGGAACTGGACGAACGGGAAGTAGAGCGAGATGTAGAGCTGCGCCCGGACCCGCGCCTCCCGGTAGGCGACGCCCCGGGCGACGAAGCGGTCGGTGTTGGCGTCCAGGCGGCGGAACGCCTGGACGATCCGCATGCCGGCCACGTTCTCCTGGAGGTCGGCGTTGACGGTGCTGATCAGGTCCCGGGAGATCT
This sequence comes from Kitasatospora sp. NPDC057936, assembly GCF_042887525.1. Taxonomy (NCBI): domain Bacteria; kingdom Bacillati; phylum Actinomycetota; class Actinomycetes; order Kitasatosporales; family Streptomycetaceae; genus Kitasatospora; species Kitasatospora sp. NPDC057936. The sequence goes on along the minus strand of NZ_JBHVPD010000101.1, from coordinate 30,688 downwards.
CGTACTGGTCCCGGGACTTCCTGCGGAACACCAGCGTGGCGATCACCAGCAGCGGCAGCACCGCGAAGACCACCAGGGCCAGGCCCGCGTCGATGATCAGCAGGGCGGCGAAGATGCCGGCGAAGGTCAGCAGGCTGACCACGGCGGTGACGACGCCGGTCTGCAGGAAGGACGTCAGCGAGTCGAGGTCGGTGGTCATCCGGGTCATGATCCGGCCGGACAGCTCGCGCTCGTAGTAGTCCAGGCCGAGCCGGTTGAGGTGGGCGAAGATCTTGAGGCGGAGGGTGTAGAGCACGCGCTCGCCGGTGCGTCCGCTGACCCGGTTCTCGGCGCTCTGCACCAGCCAGTCCAGCAGGACGACCACCAGGGCGGCCACCGAGGCCACGGCGACCCCGGACATCAGGGTCTTGCTCACGCCCTGGTCGATGCCGTGCCGGATCAGGACCGGCAGCACCAGCGCGGCGCCCGCGTCCAGGGCGACCAGCAGCAGGGCCAGGGCGAGCGGGGCCCGGAAGGGGCGCAGCATCCGGCGGAGGGAGAAGTCCGGGTCGCCGGCCTCGGCCTCGGCGCGCGGTATCGCCGGGGTGTCGCCGGCGGGCGGGAGCGCGGCGACCTTGGCCAGCAGGTCGGGCTCGGCGGTGCGGGCCGCCTTGGTCAGGGCGGGAGTGGGGAGCTCGGGAGTGGGGAGCTCGGGGGTGGGGCCGGGCGTTGGGGCCGCTTGGTTGTCGGGCGCGGTGTCGGGCGCGGCACCGGGTACGGCGGCCGCTGTGGGGACGGTGTCCGTTGCGGGGTCGCGCTCGGGCTCAGGTGTGGCCCCGGGCGCGGTCCCGCCGGATGTGCGGCCGGCCTCCGGGTCGGTGATCAGGGCCCGGTACTGGGGACATCGGGCCTCCAGTTCCTCGTGGGTGCCGATGTCCAGCAGCCGGCCGCGGTCCAGCACGGCGATCCGGTCGGCGAGTTGGAGGGTCGAGCGGCGGTGGGCGATCAGCAGCGTGGTGCGGCCGGTCATCACCGAGCGCAGTGCGTCGTGAATCTCCGCCTCGATCTGCGGGTCGACCGCGGACGTCGCGTCGTCCAGCAGGAGGATCCGCGGGTCGGTGAGGATCGCGCGGGCGAGGGCTATTCGCTGGCGCTGGCCGCCGGAGAGGGTGAGGCCCTGCTCGCCGACCTTGGTGTCGTAGCCGTCCGGCAGCGCGCGGACGAACTCGTCGGCCTGCGCGGCGCGCGCGGCGGCGACGACCTGTTCGTCGGTGGCATCGGGCCGGCCGTACGCGATGTTGGTGCGGACCGTCTCGGAGAAGAGGAAGCTCTCCTCGGGGACGATGCCGACGGCCGAGCGGACCGAGTCGAGGGTGAGGTCTCGCAGGTCGTGGCCGTACAGGCGGATGGCACCGGCCGCCGGGTCGTAGAACCGGGGCACCAGTTGGGCCACCGTCGACTTGCCGGAGCCGGAGGCGCCGACGAGGGCCAGGGTCTCGCCGGGGGCGAGGGTCAGGTCCAGGCCGTGCAGGACGGGCACGGGGTGCTCGGGGTCGTAGCGGAACTCGACCCGGTCGAACTGCAGCGCCACGCCGGGCGTGCGCGGGCCGACCGTCGCGGTACCGGTCGCAGTACCGGCGGCGTCCCGGTGCGCGGCGGCGCCGGGGGCACCTTCGGGGGCGGCGGCGGTGAGGTCGAGGGCCACCGCGTCCGGGCGCTCCTGGACCAGCGGGCGCTCGTCGATCAGCTGGAGGACGCGCTCGACGCCGGCCCGGGCCTGCTGGCCGACCGTGATGACCATGGTGAGCATCCGCACCGGGCCGGTCATCTGGGCGACGTACGTGGAGAAGGCGACGAAGGTGCCGAGCGAGACCCGCCCGTCCACGGCCAGCCAGCCGCCGAAGGCCAGCACCGCGACCTGGGCGAGCGCCGGGATCGCCTGCATCGCCGGGTTGTAGCGGGCGTTGAGCCGGATCGAGCGCAGGCGGGCGGCGAAGAGGTTGCGGGAGGCGACCTCCAGCTTGTCCAGCTCCTGCGCCTCCTGGCCGAAGCCCTTGACCACGCGGACCCCGCCGATCGCCTCGTCCACGACGCCGGCGACGGCCGCGGCCTCCTGCTGGGCCGCCCAGGTCGAGGGGAACAGGCGCTTGCGGCTGAGCACGGTGACCCACCAGAGGGCGGGGGCCATCACGAGGGCGATCAGGGTGAGCGGCGGGGAGAGCCAGACCATCACGGCCGCCGACATGACGAACATCAGCAGGTAGCCGGTCATCATCGGCAGCATCGAGAGCAGCCCGTTGACCAGCTGGAGGTCCGACGTGGCGCGGCCGACCACCTGGCCGGTGTCCAGCCGGTCCTGGCGGTGGCCGTCGAGCCGGCCGAGCGAACGGAACAGGTCGCTGCGCAGGTCGTGCTGGACGTCGAGCGCGAGCTGACCGCCGTAGTAGCGGCGGACCTGCGTGCAGCCGAAGACCACGACGGCGGCGAGCAGCAGGACGACCGCCCAGGGGCCGAGCGAGCGGGAGTGCGTGGTGATGACGTCGTCGATGATCAGCTTGGTGACCAGCGGCACGAGCGAGGTGACGGCCATGCCGACGAGCGAGGCACCGAAGGCGAGCAGCAGGCTGCGCCGGGACCGCAGGCAGTAGCCGATCAGGCGGCGCAGCCAGCCGCCGGCCTCGGGGGACGCGGCGGTCGGCGTCGCCGTTGCGGTAGGCCCGGCCGGTGCCGCCGTTGCGGGCGGCGCGGTCGGCCCGGTCGGCCCGGTCGGCGCTGGGGTTACGGGGGTCGTGGGGGCAGGCTGAGTCGCCGCGACCGCCGGGCCGGCCGGGGTCGCCGGGGGCACCAGGCTCTCGGGACCGGCCGCGGCGGTCGGTTCCGGTTTCGCGTCGGGGGCAGGTGGGCCGCTCGGGGATTGCTCCACCGTAGATCCGTGAGTCTCAGGCATATTTAGGGATGCTAACCATTCCGTCGGGACGCCGCCATGCCGTTTCCGGCCGGGCCGGGTTGCGGGGCGGGTCGGGCGCGCGCCCGGGCGCGCGCTCGCGACAGGCTCCGGCGGAGTGGCCAACAGCCCGCGGCCTGCGGTGATTCCCGCCCGGACACCCGGACGGACCAACCGGCCCCGCTGTCACCAGGGTCGGCCACGCCCGCCCCGATCGCCCACCGGCCAGGGGGCGGCCGGGTGCCGTCCTTTGGACCTAGGTCCGGAGGCGGGACGGGAGCCGGGCGCGACCGCGGCCAGCCCCGGTCGCGGCCGCTCGCACGGGCGGCCTCGGGCGGCGGCGCAGTCGACCCCCGGGGCAGCCACAGCCGCCTCAGGCGTGGGCGGACGCCGATTCGGCCGCCGCCGAGAACGCACCGTGGGCGAGGCTGTGCAGCAGCGCGGCCATGCCGTCGCGCTGGAGGCCGGGGCCGGGGCGATCGGCCTGGGCCGCCGGGTTGGGCCCGAGGCTGTGCGGGGTCGAGTTGATCAGGCCGAAGACGGCGTGCACCGCGGCGCGGGCGACCGGCTCGGCGGCGGGGTCGGCCAGCGCCGGGTAGGCCTGCCGGACCACGTCGACCCACAGCTCGACGTAGCCGCGCTGGAGCCGGCGGACGGTGCGGCGGTCCTCTTCCTTGAGGTTCAGCAACTCGCGGTCGTGCAGGGTGATCAGGTCGCGGTCGTCGAGGGCGAACTCGACGTGGCCGCCGATCAGCGCGTCCAGCGCGGCGGCCGGGCCGTCGCCGCCGCCCGCGCGCCGGCGCCCCTCCTCCAGCAGGCGCTCGCTGATGCCGATCAACAGGTCGGCGAGCATCGCGTCCTTCCCGGCGAAGTGCCGGTAGAGACCGGGGCCGCTGATGCCGACGGCCTTGCCGATCTCGTCCACGCCCACGCCGAGGAAGCCCCGGGCGGCGAAGAGCCGGGCGGCTTCCCGGCGGATCTGGTCGCGGCGCGGGAGCGCGGTGGTTCCGGGGACGTTCGGCATGCCGCCCATCGTAGACAGTCGGGTTATCGCCCGTTAACCTGGGCGCGTAAGTTAACGTTAATTAACTTCAGGGAGAGCGGGCGCACCGGAACCCGGGCCACCCCGCCACCCGGTGCCGAGGGCAAGGGAGCTCTTGGGAATGGTCATCTCAACCGCCGGCGTATCCACCGGCGTCCATGGCAGCGCAGCGCGTGGTGGCGCGGCGGGCGGCGTAGCAGCGCCCGGGCCCGTACCGCCCGGGGCCGCCGCCCCCGCGCCCCGGCTCGGCACGGCCGCCGACCCGGCCTCCGAGGCCTACCGGTCCAACACCGAGGCGCACCGGGCGCTGGTCGCCGAGCTGCGCGAGAAGCTCGGCGCGGCCGCCCTCGGCGGCGGTGCCAAGGCCCGCGCCCGGCACACCGCGCGCGGCAAGCTGCTCCCCCGCGAGCGCGTGGACACCCTGCTCGACCCCGCCTCGCCCTTCCTGGAGCTGGCCCCGCTGGCGGCCGACGGGATGTACGAGGGCGCCGCGCCCGCGGCCGGCGTCATCGCGGGCATCGGCCGGGTCGCCGGGCGCGAGGTGGTGGTCGTCGCCAACGACGCCACCGTCAAGGGCGGCACGTACTACCCGATGACGGTGAAGAAGCACCTGCGCGCCCAGGAGGTCGCGCTGGAGAACCGCCTCCCCTGCATCTACCTGGTGGACTCCGGCGGTGCGTTCCTCCCCATGCAGGACGAGGTGTTCCCCGACCGGGACCACTTCGGCCGGATCTTCTACAACCAGGCCCGGCTCTCGGCCGCGGGCATCCCGCAGATCGCCGCCGTGCTCGGCTCGTGCACGGCGGGCGGCGCGTACGTCCCGGCGATGAGCGACCAGGCCGTCATCGTCCGCAACCAGGGCACGATCTTCCTGGGCGGGCCGCCGCTGGTGAAGGCCGCCACCGGCGAGGTGGTCACCGCCGAGGAGCTGGGCGGCGGCGAGCTCCACTCCCGCACCTCCGGCGTGACCGACCACCTGGCCGAGGACGACGCCCACGCCCTCTCCATCGTCCGCACGATCGTGGCCGGCCTGGGCCCGCGCCCGGAGCGGCCGTGGCCGCTGGCCGCGGTCGAGCCGCCGGCCGTCGACCCGGCCGGCCTGTACGGGGCCGTCCCGGTGGACCCGCGCACGCCCTACGACGTGCGCGAGGTGATCGCCCGGCTGGTCGACGGCAGCCGGTTCGCCGAGTTCAAGGCCGAGTACGGCGCGACCCTGGTCACCGGCTTCGCCCGGATCCACGGCCACCCCGTCGGCATCGTCGCCAACAACGGCGTGCTGTTCTCCGAATCGGCCGTCAAGGGCGCCCACTTCATCGAGTTGTGCGACCAGCGCGGCATCCCCCTCCTCTTCCTGCAGAACATCACCGGCTTCATGGTCGGCCGGCAGTACGAGGCGGGCGGCATCGCCAAGCACGGCGCCAAGATGGTCAACGCCGTCGCCTGCACCCGCGTCCCGAAGCTGACGGTGGTGATCGGCGGCTCGTACGGAGCCGGCAACTACTCGATGTGCGGCCGGGCCTACTCACCTCGCTTCCTGTGGATGTGGCCGGGCGCCAAGATCTCCGTGATGGGCGGCGAGCAGGCGGCCTCCGTCCTCGCCACCGTCCGCCGTGACCAGTTGGAGGGGCACGGCGAGGAGTGGCCGGCCGAGGCGGAGGAGGAGTTCAAGCGCCCCGTCCGCGAGCAGTACGAGCGCCAGGGCAACGCCTACTACGCCACGGCCCGGCTCTGGGACGACGGCGTGATCGACCCGATGGACACCCGCACCGTGGTCGGCCTCGCCCTCACCGCCTGCGCCAACTCCCCGCTGCCGCCGCCCGGTCCGTACGGCGTCTTCCGGATGTGACCCCGCGCTCCCCGGGCGGGGCCCCGCACCTCCCTTCCCCGCCCGGGGCGCACCCGCTCCCGGTGTGACCCCTCCGACGCCGGCCGCCGGGCCCATCGCCCGGGCCCGCGCCCGGACCGTCCACCCCACCTCCTTCGTACGGCCCCCTCGACCCGGAGGAACGCCTCCCATGTTCGACACAGTTCTGGTCGCCAACCGCGGCGAGATCGCCCTCCGGGTGATCCGCACCCTGCGGCGGCTCGGCGTGCGCTCGGTCGCCGTGTTCAGCGACGCCGACGCCGACGCCCCGCACGTCCGCGAGGCCGACGTCGCCGTCCGGCTCGGCCCGGCCGACCGCAGCGACAGCTCGGCCGCCGAGACCTACCTGCGGACCGACCAGATCCTCGCCGCCGCCCGGCGCACCGGCGCCCAGGCCGTCCACCCCGGCTACGGCTTCCTCGCCGAGAACGCCGCCTTCGCCCGCGCCTGCGCGGACGCGGGCCTCGTCTTCATCGGTCCTCCTCCCGGTGCGGTCGAGCTGATGGGTGACAAGATCAACGCCAAGGAGGCCGTCCGGACCGCCGGCGTCCCGGTGGTCCCGGGCAGCCGGGCCACCGCGCCCACCGACGACGAACTCGTCGCCGCCGCGGACGAGATCGGCTACCCCGTCCTCCTCAAGCCGTCCGCCGGCGGCGGTGGCAAGGGCATGCGGCTCGTGCGGGACCCGGCCGAACTGCGGACCGAGATCGCCGCCGCGCGCCGTGTCGCCCGGACGGCCTTCGGCGACGACACCCTGCTCCTGGAGCGCTGGGTGGACCGCCCCCGCCACATCGAGGTGCAGGTGCTCGCCGACGCCCACGGCACCACCGTCCACCTCGGCGAGCGCGAGTGCAGCCTCCAGCGCCGCCACCAGAAACTGATCGAAGAGGCACCCTCCGTCCTGCTCAACGCCGAGACCCGGGCCGCGATGGGAGCCGCGGCCGTCCGCGCCGCGGAGTCCTGCGGCTACACCGGGGCCGGCACCGTGGAGTTCATCGTCCCCGGCATCGACCCGGACTCCCCCGCCCCCGACTCCCCCGAGGGCGTGCGGGAGTTCTTCTTCATGGAGATGAACACCCGTCTCCAGGTGGAACACCCCGTCACCGAGCTGGCCATCGCCGTCGCCGACCCGGACGGCGGCCGCCCCCGCCGTCTGGACCTGGTCGAGTGGCAGCTGCGCGTCGCCGCCGGCGAGCGCCTCACCTTCGGTCAGTCCGACATCTCCTTCCTGGGCCACGCCATCGAGGCCCGCATCTGCGCCGAGGACCCGGAACGGGACTTCCTGCCCACCGGCGGACGGATCCTGGTGCTCGACGAGCCGCAGGGCGAGGGCATCCGGGTCGACTCCGGGGTCGCCCCCGGAAGCGTCATCACCAGTGCCTACGACCCGATGCTCGCCAAGGTCATCGCGTACGGGCCCGACCGCCCGACCGCGCTCCGCCGCCTGCGCGCCGCGCTGGCCGACACCCGCATCCTGGGCGTCACCACCAACACCGGCTTCCTGCGGCGACTGCTCGCCCACCCCGACGTCGTCGCCGGCCGACTGGACACCGGCCTGGTGGAACAGACCGTCCGGCAACAGCCCGCCCTGCTGGCCTCGCCGCACTCGCCCGCGGCGGCCACCGACTCGGCAGCCGACCAGGCCGACCAGGCCGACCACGCGGCCCCGGCCGACCCGGGCGCGACCGACGGATATCCCGCACCTGTCCACCTCCTCTACTACGCGGCCGCCCTCGCGCGGCACGCGGACCTCACCCCGGCCGCCGACTCCGGCGGCTGGACCGACCCCTTCTCCCTCCCCTCCGGCTGGCGCCTGAGCGGCGCACCCGCCTGGACCACCCACCGGCTCCGGGCCCCCGGCCAGGACCCCGTCTCGGTGCGCATCCGTTCGATCACTGCCGGCAACGTAGCCGACGCCACTGACATTCCCGGCAATGTCACCCTTGAGGTGGAAATCGGACTCGGCTCCGGCCCGGCCCACCGGGCCCGGGCGGTCCGCACCGCCGACCGGCTGCACCTGACGGTCGACGGCCTGCAGACCTCCTTCGCGCTGACCGTCGACGACACCCCCGGGGTCGCCGGCGCCCCGGTGACCTGGCTCGGCGTCGAGGGCGACGCCTGGCCGCTGCACAGCCACGACGCGGTCGGCGAGGGCGCCGCCGCGGCCGGCGCCCACCACGGCGCCCTCACCGCCCCGATGCCCGGCACCGTCACCGTCGTCAAGACCGCGACGGGCGAGGCGGTCCGCAAGGGCCAGGCCCTGCTCGTCCTGGAGGCCATGAAGATGGAACACGTGATCTCCGCCCCGCACGACGGAGTCGTGAGCGAGCTCCGCGCCACCGCCGGGGCCACCGTCGCGATGGAGGAGCTGCTGGTCGTGGTCACCCCCACGGAGGAGGGCGCGGACGTTCCCGCGGGCGCCCCCACCGGCGCGGACGCGACCGCCACGAGCCCGGCGGAGGTGCGGTCGTGACCACCGCCTCCCCCGCCCACGAGCCCGACGCGCTCGAACTCGGCCTGCCCGACCCCGTCCGCGCCCCCGGCCTGCCGGAGGAGGTCCGGATCCACGAGGTCGGACCGCGCGACGGGCTGCAGAACGAGAGCGCCCTGGTGCCCGTCGAGGTCAAGGCCGAGTTCATCGCCAGGCTCGCCGCCGCCGGGCTGCGGACGGTCGAGGCCACCAGCTTCGTCCACCCCAAGTGGGTGCCGCAGCTCGCCGACGCCGAGGACCTGGTACCCCGGCTGGCCGACCTGCCCGGGCGCCACCCCGGGCTGCGCCTGCCCGTCCTGGTGCCCAACGAGCGCGGCCTCGACCGCGCGCTCGCCCACCACGCCGCCGACATCGCGGTGTTCGCCAGTGCCACCGAGACCTTCGCGCGCCGCAACCTCAACCGCTCGGCGGACGAGGCGATGGCGATGTTCCGCCCGGTCGTCGAGCGCGCCACGGCGGCCGGGGTCGCGGTCCGCGGCTACCTCTCGATGTGCTTCGGCGACCCGTGGGAGGGCCCCGTCCCGGTCTCCCAGGTGGTCCGCCACGGCGTCGCGCTGCTGGAGATGGGCTGCACCGAGCTGAGCCTCGGCGACACGATCGGCGTGGCCACCCCAGGGCAGGTCGCCGCCCTGCTCGCCGCGTTCGCCGCAGCGGGGGTGCCGGCCGAGCGGCTCGCGGTGCACTTCCACGACACCTACGGCCAGGCGCTCAGCAACACGCTCGCGGCGCTCCGCGAGGGCGTCACCACCGTCGACGCCTCGGCCGGCGGCCTGGGCGGCTGCCCGTACGCCAAGAGCGCGACCGGCAACCTCGCCACCGAGGACCTCGTGTGGATGCTGCACGGCCTCGGCGTCCGGACCGGCGTGGACCTGCGCGCGCTGGTCGCCACCAGTGGCTGGATGGCCGAGCGCCTCGGCCGCCCGAGCCCCTCCCGCACCGTCCAGGCGCTGCTCGGCGCCGCCCGGGGCTGACCGTCCCGGATCGCCGTCCGGCGTCCCCCGTCCACTCGGACGACCTTCTTTCCAGACGACCACCCCACGCGACCGTCACACCATCGGACGGACGCCGGTCACCCCGCTCACGCCCGCGGCCACCCCGGCCGGGCGGCCCCAGGAGGAACACCGTGTTCGATCACCGGCTGAACAGCGAGTACGAGGACCTGCGGCGCACCGTCGCCGAGTTCGCCCAGGACGTGGTGGCGCCGAAGATCGGCGAGTTCTACGAGCGGGAGGAGTTCCCGTACGAGATCGTCCGCGAGATGGGGCGGATGGGCCTGTTCGGCCTGCCCTTCCCCGAGGAGTACGGCGGCATGGGCGGCGACTACTTCGCGCTCGGCCTCGCGCTGGAGGAACTCGCCCGGGTCGACTCCTCGGTGGCCATCACCCTGGAGGCGGCGGTCTCCCTCGGCGCCATGCCGATCTACCGCTTCGGCACCGAGGAGCAGAAGCGCGAGTGGCTGCCGCGGCTCACCTCGGGCGAGCTCCTCGGCGCCTTCGGCCTGACCGAGCCCGAGGGCGGCTCGGACGCCGGCGCGACCCGCACGACGGCCCGCTACGACGAGGCCACCGACGAGTGGGTCATCAACGGCACGAAGTGCTTCATCACCAACTCCGGGACGGACATCACCGGGCTGGTCACCGTCACCACCCTCACGGAACCGCTCGCTCGTTCGAGTGAAGAGGGCGAATTCCGCTCGCCAACGCGCGAGATCTCTTCCATCATCGTGCCCACCGGGACCCCGGGGTTCCAGGTCTCGAAGAAGTACTCGAAGGTCGGGTGGAACGCATCCGACACCCGCGAACTGTCCTTTACCGACTGCCGTGTTCCCGCGGCCAACCTGCTGGGCGAGCGTGGCCGAGGCTACGCCCAGTTCCTGCGGATCCTCGACGAGGGCCGCATCGCGATCGCGGCCCTGGCCACCGGCCTGGCCCAGGGCTGCGTCGACGAGTCCGTCGCGTACGCCGGCACGCGCCGGGCCTTCGGCCGGCCGATCGGTGCCAACCAGGCCATCCAGTTCAAGCTCGCCGACATGGAGCTGCGCGCCCACACCTCCCGCCTGGCCTGGCGGGACGCCGCTTCCCGGCTGCTGCACGGAGAACCGTTCAAGAAGGAGGCCGCCATCGCGAAGCTGTACTCGTCCGAGGCCGCCGTCGACAACGCGCGCGAGGCGACGCAGATCCACGGCGGGTACGGCTTCATGAACGAATTCCCGGTCGCCCGTTTCTGGCGCGACTGCAAGATCCTGGAGATCGGCGAGGGCACGTCGGAGGTCCAGCGCATGCTCATCGCCCGGGAGCTCGGCGTCACGTCCTGAACCGCACCCTGTGGGGGGTAACGCCCGCCCCCGCAGGGACGGTTGGGGCAGGCGACCGGGGCCGGCCGTCCGCGGCGGTCGGCAGCTGCGGCCGCCTCCGGCCGGCGGCGACAGCCGTGGGCCCGCGCCGGAGCGGGACGGTGAGGGGATGGACGCCGGGCTGGTGCGGCGTCAGGGGATGACGATCACCGGTCGGTTGGCGCGGCGCGCCAGCCGGCCGGAGACCGAACCGAAGATCTTGCCGAGCAGGCCGTGCGTCGTCCCGACGACGATGGCGTCGGCGGCGTACTCGCGGCCGACCTCCTCGATCTCGTGGCAGATGTCGCCGCCGCGCTCGACCAGGATCCACGGCACGCCGGCGAGGAAGTCGGCACAGGCGAGCTCCAGGCCCAGCACCTCGGTGCGGTGGTCCGGGAGGTCCACGAAGACGGGAGGCTCACAACCCGCCCAGACCGTGGCGGGCAGGCGGTTGGCGACGTGCACGATCACCAGGCCGCACTGCGAACGGCGGGCCATGCCCACCGCGTAGGCGAGGGCTCGCTCGCTGGACAGCGAGCCGTCGAAGCCGACGACCACGCCGTGCTGGAAAGCCGGGTCGCAGGCGCGGCCGGGCTCGTCCTGGACGATCGGCTCGGTGTGCGCGGACCGGCCGGACGTCTCCGGGCGATCGGCGCCCGGGCCCAGGCGCCCGCTCACCGCGGGCTCCGTGCGGTCGGCCGCGGGCTCACCGCGCCGTCGGCGGTCACCGGGACGACCACCGGCGCGGTCGCGGCGGACGATGTCGCGCAGCGAGCGCGCGAAGCCCTGCACGCCGCCGTGCGCGGGCTCGTGGTGCTCTGCGCGGTGGGCGCCGCCGGGAGCGCCCGCGTCGGGCCGGCCGGAGCCTGCGCGGCCGGAGTCCGCTTGGCCGACGTCCGCACGGCCGGTGACTCCATCGCCGGTGGCTCCGTCGCCGGTAGCTGCGTGGTCGGTAGCTGCCTGGTCGGTGTCTGCGCGTCCGGCGTCTGCACGGTCAGCATCTCCACGGCCGGTGTCCGCACAGCCGGAATGCGCACGGCTCGAATCCACCTGGCCGGAATCCGCACGGTCGGCGTCGTCGCGCGGAACGGAGTCGCCTCCGGTCGCTGGGCCCGTGCCACGGGGAGCGTCCGGTTCAACCGGTCGGGAGAACTCAAAACCAGCCATGGCTCACGGCTCTTCGCGGGAGAGGGGCCGACAGGAGAGGACAACGCTGCCCGGGGAGCAGGCCCGCCCACGGGATGACATCGGTCTGCGCCGCCCAGCACCGTTTGTGACCTGTTCCTTTCAGAGTACGACGGGCGTGAGGCCCAGCCCAGCGGCGAAGCCCCGGGGCGCCGTTGTTCCCGCGAAAGGGGGATGCGCCCACCGAGACCGCGCGCCCCACTCGCAAGCCTTCGCGCCCCCTCCGGAAAGGAGGTTCCCTGGAGCTTGACTGAGCGAACCGGACCGCGCAACAGGCCCACGGGACACCGTGACCGGACTGTCATTGATCGGCGACGATCCGTCGCGGGCCGTCGCGACCCGTGACGTCCCACCCGTCCCACCAGGCCTGTTCCGCCCCACCGGCACACCGGTCCGCAGCACCCGTTTCAGCCACTTCGTGCGGGTTCGCGACGCTCTCTGGCATTTGCCAGGTGCATAGGCGCGGGCACTGGCACCATGCTCGGCATGCCCCTGCTCCTGTTCGACCTCGACAACACGCTGCTCCCCAGGGACGCCGCTTTCCGGGCCTGGGCGCAGGACTTCCTGTCCGAACGCGACCTGCCGCCCGGAGACGTCGACTGGTTCGTCACCCTGGACGGCGGCGGCTACGTGCCGCGCAGCACCGTACTGTCCGCCGTCCGGCGCCGCTACGGGTTGGACGCCTCTTCCGACGACCTGCTCGACCACTACCGACACGGCATCAACTCGCACATCCACTGCCCGCCCCGACACGTCGAAGCGCTGCGGGCGGCCCGGGCCGCCGGGTGGACCCTCGGCATCGTCAGCAACGGCGGGACGGGCCCGCAGTCGGAGAAGATCCTGCGGACCGGGCTCGGCCCGCTGGTCGACGGCTGGGTCATCTCCGAGGAGGCCGACTGCGTCAAGCCCGACCCGCTGATCTTCGAGATCGCCGCCCGGCGGTGCGGTGTCTCCCCCACCGGCGACTGGGCCGCGAACACCTGGATGGTCGGGGACCACGCGCCGGCCGACATCGCCGGAGCGGAGCTGACCGGTCTGCGCAGCGTCTGGCTGCACCACGGCCGGCCCTGGGCCGAGATCGGCTACCGGCCGACGCTGAAGGCCGCCGGCCTGCCGGAGGCCGTCGGCCAGGTGCTGGCCGCGCGCAACGCGCCGTCCGTCCGGGCGGGCGTCCGCGCGGGCGTGCCGGTCCGGCGGCGACCGGCCGCGCAGACGCGCGTGGTGGCCGCCTCGGCGGGCAGCGCTGCGAGCGGGCAGGCGGCCGTGACGGCGCTCATCGGCGCGCGGTCCGGCGTACGGCCGACAGCGTCCGCCTCGGAGGGCTTGCGTGCGCCTGTTCCCGTGAACGCCGGGGCGGGCGGCACAGGAGGACCGGAGGCGGGGGTCGCTGTCCGAAACCGCTCAGGTGAGCTTGCCGTGATCGTCGCGGAGCACAACGAGGCGGGCGCGAACGGTGCGGGCACGCCCGTCGAGCGTCCAACGGCGTTGCTCCCCAGGGCGGATGGGCCCGTGCGAACCAGGTTCGCCGTCCCGTTGGAGGCGCTGCCGACGGCAGCGGCGCGGTAGGTCGGCGGCAAGAAGCCGCCAACAGGAGGCCGTCGGCAAGGCCGTCGTACCGGGGCTACGCCTGCGCCCGGGCCGCCGGCGCGGTCCGGGTCCACCAGCACGTGCGCCCCTGGTCGGCGAACCCGAGCCTGCGGTAGAGCGGTTCGCCGACGGCGGTGGCGACCAGGGTCACCGGGCGGTCGGGTCGGGCCGCCGCCAGGGCGGTCTCCAGCACGGCGCGCGCCACGCCCCGGCCACGGGCGAAGGGCAGCGTGGCGAGCCAGTACACCCCGGCGGCACGGCCGTCGTCGTAGGTGAGGCAGGCGCCCGCCGGCGTGCCGTCGAGGCGTCCCAGCCACACCCGGCAGCCGGAGTCGTGCAGCATCCGCTCCGGGACCGCGTCGCCGCGTGTCCAGGGTTGCCGGGCGGGCTGCGGAAAACCGTCGACGATCACGCGTTCCGCGGCGGCGAGGGTGTCGCCGTCCACCACCTCATCCACCGTCAGGGAACCTCCGCCCGCCGCCTCACGGGCGTACGGCAGCGACTGCCCGCCGCCCCCGACCGGGCCCGGCTCACGGACCATCACCGGCATGACCGGTAGACGGGTGGCTCCGAGGCCGGTCAGGTCGAGGCCGCCGTACGGGTCCTCCAGGGTGAAGCGGCCGGTGGACCAGGCCGCCAGGAGCTCGGCCAACTCCGCTTCCGGCAGAGCCGGTTCGGCGTACGGGCGGGTGATCAGGACGCGGTGCGGGTCGTCCGGCGTGCGGGCGCAGCGGACGGCGGTGAGGGCGCCGCCGGTGCGGGTCCGCCAGCCATGCGCCCGGGCCTGGCCGAGCCAGAAGGCGGCGGCGTTGTCGTTGGCCTGTTCGAGCCGGCGCGGATCGTTCACGACTGGACGGTAACCCGGGTCGTCACGCCGGCCGCGGCCCGCCCGGACCCTGGCCGAATGAAGCCAGGGAGGCGCACTTCCGCCGACTTGTGCGCCCTCCCGTGCACCGCCGATTTTCGGTCAATTTCTGGCCGGTCCCTCCCGCTTGGGCAAATCCGCAGCCCAGACCCGCCGGCCGGGCGCCCCGGAGCCGGACGCCCCAGGAGCGGCCCCGCGACAACCAGCCACCGTTACACCGGCCCTCTTCCCAGAAGGGTCGACGGGTGCCACGCTTCGTGATCGAATGCATCACGCCAAATTGCCATGTCGACATAGCGTCGGATGGTGAACTTGTCACAACGGCAACGGTCCACCCGATAGATTTCGATCTTGGCTAGCAGTGCCGCACCACCCACACCACACCACCGAGGGGGCTTGAGCGCCTTGAGCAGGGTGAGCAGGAGCGACGCGGGTCCTGACAGCGGCCAGACGGTGGCCGGCATCGCGGGTCGCCCCGCGAGAAGCGCTGGCACCTCCGCGATCGCCGCCACCACCCGCAACTCCGGCACCTCCGGCACCGCTTCGTACCCCTCCCACTCCGCCGGACCGAACGCGCCGGCCGCCCACTCCGCCGCGCCCGGCGCCCCTTCCTACGGCGCGTCCCCGGAGCACGGCGCACCGGCCGTCAGCCGAGGCCCCATCAACCCCGGCCAGCCGTACGGCTCCGGCGGTGCGGGAGCGGCATACGGATCCGGCACCGCAGGCCCGGGCTACGGATCCGGTACCGCGGGCGCGGGTTACGGCTCCGGAGCCGCGGGCCAGGGTTACGGATCCGGCGGCGCGGGCCAGGGTTACGGCGCGGACTACCCCGTCTACCCGGGCACGCCCGGCGCTCCCGGCCTGCCCGGCGGCTCCACCGGCACGCTCGGCGGACTCGGCCTCGGCCCGGGCGTGGGCGTCGCGGGCGGGCACGGTCCGCTCGGACACGGCGCTCCGCACGGTCCGGCACACGGCGGTGCCCACGGCGGCCCGCTCGGCGAGCGGT
Organism: Kitasatospora sp. NPDC057936; assembly: GCF_042887525.1. Taxonomy (NCBI): domain Bacteria; kingdom Bacillati; phylum Actinomycetota; class Actinomycetes; order Kitasatosporales; family Streptomycetaceae; genus Kitasatospora; species Kitasatospora sp. NPDC057936. Next base: position 15,393 of record NZ_JBHVPD010000101.1, on the reverse strand, counting down.
CCGGCGCGAACGGCTCCGCGACGGCGGTGATGACCGCCGCGCCGCGCAAGCTGTCCGGCCGACGCCGCCGCGAGACCGTCGCGGTGCTGATCTTCGGCGGTGCCCCGATCTTCGAGAGCTCGATCCCGCTCTCCGTCTTCGGGGTCGACCGCCAGGACGCCGGGGTGCCGCGCTACCGCCTGCTGGTGTGCGCCGGGGAGGAGGGCCCGCTCGCCACCACCGGCGGCCTCACCCTCTCCGCCCCCTACGGCCTGGAGGCCCTGGCCCGGGCCGGCACGATCGTCGTACCGGCCTGGCGGTCGATCTCGCAGCCGCCGCCGGTCGAGGCGATCACCGCCCTGCGCAAGGCGCACCACGAGGGTGCGCGGATCATCGGCCTGTGCACCGGCGCGTTCGTGCTCGCCGCGGCCGGCCTGCTCGACGGGCGGCCGGCGACCACCCACTGGATGTACGCCCCGACCCTCGCCAAGCGCTACCCGCGGGTGCACGTCGACCCGCGTGAGCTCTTCGTCGACGACGGCGACGTGCTGACCTCGGCCGGCACCGCCGCCGGCATCGACCTCTGCCTGCACGTGGTGCGCAGCGACCACGGCGCCGAGGCGGCCAACGCGCTCGCCCGCCGGCTGGTGGTGCCGAGCCGCCGCAGCGGTGGAGGACAGGCCCAGTACATCGATCAGTCTTTACCGGAGGAGATCGGCAACGACCCGCTGGCCGAGGTGGTCACGTGGGCGCTGGAGAACCTCAACCAGCAGTTCGACGTCGAGGTGCTGGCGGCTCGCGCCTACATGAGCCGGCGCACCTTCGACCGGCGGTTCCGCACGCTCACCGGCAGCGCGCCGCTGCAGTGGCTGATCACCCAGCGGGTGCTCCAGGCGCAGCGGCTGCTGGAGACGTCGGAGCTGTCGGTGGACGACGTCGCGCGGCGGTGCGGGTTCCGTTCGCCGGTGGCGCTGCGCGGGCACTTCCGCCGTCAGCTCGGGGTCTCGCCGGCCGCCTACCGGACCGGCTACCGGGCGCGTCGGCCCGGCCCGCAGACCGCGGGACCGGCCGGTCCGCACGGGGCGGCCACCGCGACGGCGGCGGGCGGCGGCGCGTTCGGCGGGGTGCACGGCCAGCAGCCGGCGCACGCGTTCCCGGCGGCGGCCGGCGGTCCGGTGCTGCCCGCGCAGCACGGTCAGCACCCGCAGCACGGTCAGGCGGCGGCGCACGGCCAGCCGGGCGGCCACGGTCAGGCCGGTCCGCACGGCCAGCCGGGTCCGTTCGGTCCCGGTCCCGCCGGTGCGCAGGCCCCGCAGCCGCACCACGCGCGCCCCGGTCAGGCGTACCCGTACCAGCAGGCTGCACAGCAGCCGTACCCCGGGCAGCCGGGTGCGGCGCGCGGTCCGGTGCGGCCGCCGCTCGTGCCGCCGCAGGCCGGTCCGGGCGCGGGCCGTCCGCCGCGCACGGCCGAGCACGCGGCGACCGAGGACGGGCTCCCGCAGCCGGGTGCGCGCGGCCAGGGGCAGGGTCACCGGAGCGCGGTCGAGCGGCCGGCGGACGAGCCGGGTGGCGCCGGGGCGGTGCGCGGTCACGGCTCGCCCGGCGGGCAGCCGGTGTCCGGCGGCGACGTCCGGGCGCGTCAGGCCCGGGCGCCGCAGGTCCGTCCGCAGGGCGGGCGCGCGGCGGCGGCCGACGGCGGCCGTGCCGCGGCGAGGGAGGCCAGGCCCGGACGGGACGGCCACCCCGTCCGCCCGGACCGGGAGGCCGACCACACCGGCGCCGCGGAGCACCGCGACCTCGGTGAGCACGGCGACCACGCGGACGGCCTCGGACCGGACGAACGGTCCGCCGAGGCGCTCGCCCAGGCCCCCCGCTCGGCTCCACCGGTCCCCGCGGCGCGTGATCGCGCCGTAGGGTGAGTTGCGTGAATGACCGTTTGGTATGGATCGACTGTGAAATGACCGGCCTCGACCTCGACCGGGACGCCCTGGTCGAGGTCGCGGCGCTGGTGACGGACTCCGAGCTGAACATCCTCGGCGAGGGTGTCGACGTCATCATCCGCCCGCCCGCGGAGGCGCTGGCGAACATGCCCGAGGTGGTGCGCGCCATGCACACCTCCTCCGGGCTGCTCGACGAGCTCGAGCACGGGGTGACGCTCGCCGAGGCCGAGGAGCGGGTGCTCGCGTACGTGCGCCAGCACGTACCGGAGGCCGGCAAGACGCCGCTGTGCGGGAACTCGGTGGCCACCGACCGCGGCTTCCTGGCCCGGGACATGCCCGCCCTGGAGGGCCACCTGCACTACCGGATCGTGGACGTCTCCTCGATCAAGGAGCTGTCCCGCCGCTGGTACCCGAAGGCGTACTACAACAGCCCGCAGAAGGGCGGCAACCACCGCGCGCTCGCCGACATCCGCGAGAGCATCGACGAACTGCGGTACTACCGCGAGGCGGTGTTCGTCCCCCAGCCCGGCCCGGACACCGACACCGCGCGCGCGATCGCCGAGAAGTACCGGCCCGCGACGGACTGACCCACCGCACCCACCCGCCGGACCGGCCGAACGGACGGGCCGGCGGGGGACGGTGTGGGTGAGCGACGGGTG
>NZ_JBHVPD010000101.1:0-12805 GCF_042887525.1 Kitasatospora sp. NPDC057936 | reverse complement strand
ACCCCCCCCGCCCGCGCCACCGCCTACAATCCCCGCCCCGCGCCGCACGCCCCCCCCCCCCCCCCCCCCGGCCCCGACCGTGCGGCGGGCCCGCCGGGCTCCGGTAGGGCTCAGCGAGGGGTCCGCGCACGCCCGCGGGAAACCCTGGCGCGAGCACCCTCTCGGATCCTGTAGAGTTCTTCCTGTCGGAACGGGAACGCGAAGAGCGGGAACGGGCCGGACAGATGGTGGGTGTAGCTCAGTTGGTAGAGCACCTGGTTGTGGTCCAGGTGGCCGCGGGTTCGAGTCCCGTCACTCACCCCATGAGCCCGAGGGGCCGATCTCTTCAAGAGGTCGGCCCCTCGGGCGTTTTCGCGTTCCCTCACATCGGGCTCCCGCACCGCCCGTCGAGGACGGGCCTGTCGCCAGAAGCTACCGAGCAGTAACATCGTCCGCATGACGACACCTTCGATCGGCCAGATGCTCGACGCCACCGTCCCGATGGCGCGCACCCTCAAGCTCGAGTACCTGGAGACCACCCCGGAGCGCGCCGTGCTCCGGCTGCCCGACCAGCCCGAGTACCACAACCACGTCGGCGGGCCGCACGCCGGCGCGATGTTCACCCTCGCCGAGTCCGCCAGCGGCTGCATCGTGCTCGCCGCCTTCGGCGACCAGCTCTCGCGCGCCGTGCCGCTCGCCGTCAACGCCGAGATCGCGTACAAGAAGCTCGCGATGGGCGAGGTCACCGCGACCGCCGTGCTGGGCCGCCCGGCCGCCGACATCGTCGCCGAGCTGGACGCGGGCGAGCGCCCGGAGTTCCCCGTCACCGTCGAGATCACCCGGGCCGACGGCGCCGTCACCGGTGTGATGACGGTCACTTGGACCCTGCGCCCCAACTCCTGACCGCCGCGCGGTCCGTGGCCCCGGGGCGGCACCCCCGGGGCCACGATGACTGTCCGTGACGGCCGGCGTGACCTCACGGCCCGTCCGCTCGTTCTCAACTCACATGCGAGCCAATCACGCCACCAGGCACCAGGCACCCGACCCCCTCGGCGCCACCGGCGCCCGGCGCTCGGCCGGCCGGTGGCTCCCCGGGCCCCGCGCCGTCGCGGCCGGCGGGGCACTGCTCGCACAGCTCTGGGGCATCGGCGCCACCGGCGCGTACGCGGCCACGGCCGACCCCCTGCCCGCCCCCGCCGACACCGCCGTCCGACGCGCCCTGCACGGCACGCCGGCGCAGCACGACAAGGAGTCGGCCGAGCGCGCCGGCACTCCCGCGCGGACGCCCGCCTCGAACTCCCCCGGGCTCGTCGACGAACTCACCGGCACCACCGGGGCCGCCAACGGTGGCCTGCAGGAACGCATCCGGGCCGGCGGCCTGCCGCTCCCCGGCCAGCGGGCGGCCGTACCCGACGCCTTCGCCCTGGCCTCCGGCCTGCTCGGCGCGGTGCCGCCCCAGGGCCGGCCCACCGCGACACCCGCGCCGCGCGAGGGCGGACCCGCCGGGTCCACGGCCACCCCCGGCGAGCACGGCGGGACGAGGTCCGCACACCCCGCGGGTTCCGCACCGGCGGCGCGGAAGACCGAACCGGCCGCCGCCGCACCCGAGCCCGCGGTGCCGTCGGGCACGGCCGCCGGACCCACGGCACCCGACGCCACCATCGGCACCGGGCACACCGGACAGACGTCCACCGCGCCCTCGACCGGCGCTCCGGGAACGCCCTCGGCCATCGCGCTCGCCGACACGGCCACCGTGACGGCCGCCAAGGACGGCTCCGGCACGGCCACCGCCGTCCTCGCCCCCATCGCGGCCGGGCTCCTGCTCACGGGGGCGGCGATGTGGAAGCACCGCGGGCTGCCGCGGGGGCACTGACCCGACGGGGCCGGGCGGGCGGGATCCCTTGTCAGGAGGCCGAGTTCACGGCCCGGGTGGACGCGCGCCGGGTCGAGCGCGGAGGTGGGCGCAGCCGAGCGGACACGGCCGGGCGGGCGCGGTGGTCGCCCCCCGCCAGGCACAGCCGAGCGAACGCGGCGGGCCGGCGCGATGGGCACAGCCCGCCAGGCACAGCCGAGCGGACACGGCCGGGCGGGCGCGGTGGTCGCCCCCCGCCAGGCACAGCCGAGCGAACGCGGCGGGCCGGCGCGGTAGGCGCAGCCCGCCAGGCACAGCCGAGCGGACACGGCCGGACCGGCGCAGCAGGCACAGCCGAGCCGACGCAGCCGAGCCGACGCGGTGGTCGCGGTCGGACGGACGCCGCGGGAACGGCTCGGCAAGGCACCTGCCACACGGCGAGCGCCCGCGCCGCGCCGCCCGTCAGCGGAAGACGCCCGCCGGCGGGGCCGGGGACGGGACGGCCGTGGCGTCCGTCACGGGAGCGGCCCCGGCGGTGAACGCGGCCAGGGGCCCGCCGTGTTCGACGCGGGCGAGGGCGGAGTCGGTGGCCACGCGCCGCGTGAGGTCGGCGACCGGGAGGGGGGCGTGGGCCGCGGCGAGGATCAGGTTGCCGAAGCGCTTGCCGCGCAGGACCGCCGGGTCGGCGACGAGGCAGAGCTCGGGGAAGACCGCGCCCAGCGTGGCGACCTGGGCGCGCGCGAACGGGAGGGCGGAGCCGTCGGCCATGTTGACCGCGTACCAGCCGCCGGGGGCGAGCGCGCGGGAGGCGAGCGTCGCGAACTCGACGGTGGTGCAGTGCGCCGGGGTCCGGGCGCCGGAGAAGACGTCGGTGATCACCAGGTCGACGCTGCCCTCCGGGGTGCGCTCCAGCACGCTGCGGGCGTCCCCGCCGCGGACCTTGATCTGCCAGCCGCGCTCCAGCGGGAGTTCGGCGCGGACCAGCTCGGTGAGCGCGGTGTCGATCTCGGCGACCTGCTGCCGGGAGCGGGGGCGGGTCGCCGCGACGTAGCGGGCGAGGGTGAGGGCGCCGCCGCCGAGGTGCAGGACGGTGAGCGGGCGGCCGGGCGGGGCGACGAGGTCTATCAGGTGGCCGAGCCGGCGCTGGTACTCGAAGCCGAGGTGGGTCGGGTCGGCGAGGTCGACCATCGACTGCGGGGCGCCGTCGATCAGCAGGGACCACGCGGCGGGGCGGTCCCGGTCCGGGCGGAGCTCGGCCAGGCCGGAGCCGACGGGACGGGTGAGCGGCCCCTGGGCGTGGAGGCGGCCGCCGGGCCCGGTGGTGTCGGGCTGCGGCTGCGCCGTCGCGCGGCCCCGGTCGGTGCCGCGCGCGGCCCTGCTGCTTCGTCCCATGACAGCCATTATCGGCGCAGGTCGATGGGACCACTCGAACTGGCGAACGCCCGCGGGCGTGCTGGGTGGATCCGGCCGGAGGAACGGACCGAGGGCCCGGCGGGATCCGCACGGCACGCCCGCTAGAACGGGCCGAGGCCGCCGGCGGTCAGCGTGCAGGCGGCCTCGCAGAGCGCGGAGCGGAGCACCCACGCGTCGGTGGGCCGGGTGGAGCCGTCGGTGGCGGTCGGGGGCATCACCCAGCGCGGATCGGCGACGGGCAGCAGCAGGGCGCCGGGCGTGCACGAGCTGCCGGGCAGGTGCCAGGTGTCACAGGTGCCGGCCGGGACGTAGAAGGAGACGGTGCTGCCGCTGCGGCTCTGCAGGACGGCCCCGCAGGCGCGGCGCAGGCGCAGGATGTCGACCGCCTCCAGTCCGTGCCGCACGGCGACCGTCACGGTGTCGTAGCCGGGGAGGACGGTGCCCTCGCCGACGGCCGGGCGGCGGCCGGGGCTCCTGCCCCCGCGGGGGGCGCGGCCGCCCTCGACCGGTCCCCGGCCGGGGATCCGGTCGTCGGCGGGATCGGGGAGCAGGGCGGGGGCGGCGCCGGCGAGCACACCTCCGACGGCAGGTCGGTACTGCGGCAGTCCGGTGGCCATCACGGGCCCTCCTGTCACCTCGTCGGATCGGAAGCCGGGCCGCCGGGAGGCCCCGGGCGGTCCGGGGAGGTGGGGGTGTCGCCGGAGCGGGCGGCGGGGCCGGGGGCGGCGGCCTGGGTTCCACGTACCAGCACAACGCCGCAACCGCGCCGCAGGCCACGGGGCGCCTTACAGCAAGGCATGGCATTTCATGGCGGATCTCGGCAACTGCGCCCGTTTCGCACCTGATTGACCACATATCGGGCGAGAACGCGCTGTGGCCGACCGGTGACTCCCGGTACTGTCGGTGGCGGGCCGGGGTGATCCGTTCGGAGCACCCGGACACCGCCCCCGCACCTCCACGGAGCGCACCATGGCAGCCACCCCACCGGCCGAGCCGACCCGCCCGTCACCCAACACCGTGATGCGCGCACTGCGCGGCGACCGCTCGCCCGGCGAGTTCGCCACCGCCGTGCGCCGCGCCGCCCGCGAGATCGGGGAGCACGTGTCCTGCGACGCCCGCTACGTCGGACGGGTCGAGTCCGGCGAGATCCGCTGTCCCAACTACGCCTACGAGCGCGTGTTCCGGCACATGTGGCCGGGCCGCTCGCTCACCGACCTCGGCTTCGCCCCCAGGACCGCCGTCCGCCGCCGCTCGGCGGACGGAGCCCGGGGCGACACGCCACCCCCGCTCCACCCACCGTTCCCGACCCTGCCCGCCCCGCGCTCGCCACTCTCCACCCAACTCCCGTACGCTGCCTCGCCGTACGCGGATCCGCCCGCCCCGGACGGCCCCCCGTGGCCGCTCTCCGCGGCGGTGCCCCGAGGGCCCGCCGGACCGCGCCTTCTCGACGAGGAGAACGACGACGTGCGTCGCCGTACGTTCCTGACCGGCGGCTCGGCCGCCCTGGCCACCGCGATCGGATTCGACCCGCCCGCCGCGGCCGCCCCCGGCACCGGCCCGGGCGCCGGGGCCGGTGCCCTGGTGCCCGGCCGCAGCGCCCCGGTGCCGCTGCGCAAGGTCGGCGCCGCCGAGGTGCTGGGCGTGGAACAGGCCGTCCGGGACATCCGGCTCGCCGACGACGCGCACGGCGGCGACACCCTGTTCGAGCTGGCCGGGCAGTCGCTGAGGACGGCCTACGTGCTGCTCAACGAGGGCGAGTACAGCGCCGAGACGGAGCGCCGGCTGCAGGCCGGGGCCGGCGAACTCGCCATCTCCGTCGGCTGGCTGGCCCACGACTCCAACCGGCTCGCGGACGCCCGCTCGCTCTACGCCGAGGCGCTCGCCACCGCGCGGATGGCCGGCGACTCCGCCCTGGAGGCGCACGTCTTCTCCAACAGCGCCTTCCTCGCCCGGGACGCCGGCCGCCCCCGCGAGGCGCTGCGCGCCGCCCAGGCCGGGCAGGCGGCCGCCCGGCACCTCGACTCCGACCGGCTGCTGGCGCTGCTCGCCATGCGCGAGGCCGGCGGCTGGGCGCTCCTGCAGGACCGATCCGCCTGCGAGCGCGCGATCGCCCGTGCGTACACACTGTTCGACCGCGGGCCCTGCGAGGCCGACCCGGAGTGGATGTCCTTCTTCGGCGAGGCCGAGATCGCCGGGCTCCAGTCCCAGTGCTGGTCCGCGCTCGGCGACTGGGACCGGGCCAGCGAGCAGGCCGGGCTCGCCATAACGCTCCAGGAGCCGCACTTCGTCCGCAACCGGGTGCTGTACACCGCCGAGCTCGCCCACGACCGGCTCGGCCGGGGCGACCTCGCGGGCGCCGCGCACCACGGCTCGGCCGCCGTGGCGCTGTTCGGCGAGGTCCGCTCCGCCCGGATCCGGAGCATGCTCGCGCACACCGCCGAACGGCTGCGGCCGCACGGCGCGGTGCCGGAGGTCGGCGGGTTCCTGGCCGCGTACGACGTCGCGACCGCCGCCTGAGCGGAGCCGGTCGGCGGTCCTTCAGTGGCTGGCGCCCAGGCCCTCCAGGTCAGCGGCCGGCGCCCAGGCCCTCCAGGTGGGAGAGGTCGTTCCACACCTCGACCGCGGGCGCGCCGTACTCCCAGGACAGGACGCACAGGGCCGCCGTGCCGAGCTTGAAGCGCTGGGCGAACTCGGGCGGCAGGCCGAGCCAGCGGGCGGTCAGGATCCGGAGCAGGTGCCCGTGGGCGAAGAGGACGACGTCCCGGTCGGCGCCGTGCATGACGGTGGTGTCCGTCTCCGGGACGCCGTGCTCGTCGTTGAGGCCGGCCAGGAAGGCGTCCACGCGGGCCGCTACCTCGGAGAGCTTCTCGCCGCCCGGCACGCCGTCGCGCCAGATCAGCCAGCCCGGGTGGTCGGTGGCCCGGATGTCGGCGCCGGTGCGGCCCTCGTACTGGCCGTAGTCCCATTCGAGCAGCTCGGGGCGGTCCACGGCGCGGTCGCCGAAGCCGGCCAGGGCGCAGGTCTCCTTGGCCCGGCCGAGCGGGCTGGTGTAGACGAGCGCGTCCGGCAGCCCGTTCCAGGGCGCCTTGGCCAGCCGGGCACCGAGCGCCCGGGCCATCGCGCGGCCCTCCTCGGTGAGCGGGATGTCGGTGCGGCCGGTGTGACGGCCGGTGGCGGACCACTCGGTCTCGCCGTGGCGGACCAGCACGATACGGGCGGGCATGGGGGGCTCCTCGCGACGGGGCGGCGGCAACGGTCGGTCTCACCCTTGAGCACCGGGCTCCATGATCCCTCACCCGGACGGTGGACACGACGCGGGCCGGGAGCAGGGGCCGGAGCGGCGACGCGAACGCGAAGGGTGGCGGGGGCCGGAGGGCACGGGAGGGCGCCGGACCGCCTCCGGCGGGGGCCGGAACGGGGTGATCCCCGCCGGATTGTCGGACCCGGATGCGACACTGGGCCGCACCATGAACGTCTCGACGAACGCCCCCTCCCGTGGGCACTCTGAGCCGCTCGCCCGCCGGCTCGCCGAACTGCGCGGTCCCGCGCCGCAGCGCAGTCTGAACGCCCGCTCCCTCGCCGCGCTCGCCGCCAATCCGGGCTGTCACCGCAGGGCCGTGCTGGACGCGGCCGGGGTGGACAAGGCGGTGCTCGCCTCCCGGCTCGGCCGGCCGGCGCCGTTCGGGCAGTCCCCGTTCGCGATCGCCCGCGGCGTGATCTTCGAGTCCCGGCTGAAGGCCGACGGCTACGCGGCGCTGCTGGAACCGCTGCGCCATCACCTCGGCCTCCCGCCGGACGGCGGCGCCCCGCTGGTCGTCCCGGACCTCCTGCAGCGCTCGGGCCCCGCCGTGCGCGCGGACCGGACGGCCGAGGCGCTGGCGGAGGCCGCCGCCGACCCGGACGCCTGGACGCTGCTCGACCACCCGCTGCTGCGGCTCGACGTGGCCGGCAGCACCGCCTACCTGGAGCCGGACGCCGTCGTGGTGCACGGCGGGCGGTGCACGGTGGTCGAGATCAAGTCCTTCCCCGTGCTGGACGGCGCCGCCGACCCGGCCAAGGTCGGCGCCGCCGCCCGCCAGGCCGCCGTGTACGTGCTGGCGCTGCAGCACGCGGCCGCCGCCCGGTCCGGCGCGGCGCTCACGCCGGACCCGTACGCCGAGCAGCGGCTGCCGGGCAGTCCCCGGCTGAGCGTGCTGCTGGTCTGCCCGAAGGACTTCGGCAACCGGCCGACCGCGGTCGCCGTCGACATCCGCCGCGAACTCGCCACCACCCGACGCCAGTTGAGCCGGATGACCGGCATCGGCCGACTGCTGGAGACGCTGCCCGAGGGCACCGCCTTCGACCTCGCGGTCGACGAGGAGGGCGCCCCGGCCCGCTCGGGCGACGAGCTGGCCGACGCGGTCGCGGCCGTGCCCGCCGCGTACAGCCCGGACTGCCTCTCCACCTGCGAGCTCGGCTTCCACTGCCGCGCCCAGGCCCGCTGCGGCGACCGGGTCGAGCAGCTAGGCCGCGGCGTGCGCGGCGAGCTGGGCAGCATCCGGACGGTGACGCAGGCGCTGGCCGCCGCCACCGGCAGCGGCACGGACGAGGCGGCGGAGCGGCTCGCGTACGCGGCCGCGCTGCGCGCCGAAGCCCTGGGGAAGTGACCGGGAAGTGGCCGGAGAAGAGACCGCGGAAGTGACCGCGGAAGTGACCGTTCACACGAGCGAGCGAATCGTCGAGGGGCCATGAGTCTGCTGACCACCCTCGCCCGGCTGGAGGCCGTCCGCAGCGGGCGGGCCGAGCCGCTGGCCACCGTCCGGCACCGGCACCTGTCCGACCGGCCGATGGTGCTCGTCCCGCTGACCGCCGCCGGCGAGGCGGGCGCGCCGCTGGCCGTCCTGCTCGGCACCGACCGGGACGCGCCCCGGCTGCACCTCGTGCCGCAGCCGCTCAACCGCACGCTGCGCTTCGACTTCCTGGCCGCGCTGGCCGCCGACCTCCTGCCCTACGTGGAGTCCTTCGGGGCCGAGGTCGAGCAGATCGAGGGCTCCGAGAAGGACCCGGAGACCGGTGAGAAGACGCAGGTGTTCCGCGAGCTGTGCGCCGACGCGCCGCAGCTGATCGTGCCGAACGGCGCGGGCGTGCACCACCTCGCGCTGATCGGCCGCTCGACCCGGTTCCGCCGCACGGTCGAGGACGACGAGCCGGGCCCGTACCCGGCCCCGGTGCGGGTGCCGCTGCTCGGCCGCTGGCTGACCCACCTCACCGACCGGGCCCAGGTGCCCGGCTCCAGCCTGCTGCTCCCGATGACCGGCCTGCTGGCCCGGCACTGGGCGACCGGCCAGAGCCACCTGGAGGACCAGCACCTCGCGGCCCGGCTGGCCTGGCACTTCCCGCCGGAGGGCGTCGGCGGGGCCGAGGCGGCCGAGCGGGCCGAGTCCGCCCGGGACGACCGGGGGCAGCTGCTGCACCCGCCGGCCGGTCCGGCGACCGACCCGTCCTTCGACAGCGTCGTGCTCGGCCCGGCGATCGCCCGGTACGACGCCGCCGCCTCCGCGCTGCAGCACAGCACCGAGCAGCGGGACGACGAAGCGGCGGCGCGCGCCCGCGAGGCCGTCCGGGCGGCCGTCGAGCAGGTGCGCGGCGCGCTGTCGGCCGTGCTGCTGCCCACCTGGCACGACGTGTGGCGCGGCATCGACCTGCTGCGTTCGCTGCCGCCCGCCGGGCACCTGGCGGAGCGCTGGACGGGCGACCGCTGGTCGTACACCGGCCACCGGGACCGCCTGGCGGCCGGCGAGCCCCCGCAGCCCCGGCAGGACGACGCGGTGACGGCCGCCCGCAAGCTCGCCCAGCGCGAGCGCGAGCAGGCCAGGCTGGACGTCCAGGAGGCGCTGGACGATCCGCTCGCGATGGCCGAGCACCGGCTGGCGGGCGAGGCATTCGCCGGCGTGGTGACGGACGTCGTCCCGGACTACGACACCTCCGGCCGCTCCCCCAAGCCGCGTCCGCTGGTCACCGTGCGGACCGACGACCGCCCGCACGCCGACCTCGGCCGCGAGGCGCACCGGGTCTGGGGGTCCCCCCGCCCGGAGGCCGGGGGAGGTCAGTCCGCGCAGAAGGCCGAGATCGTCGCGGCCGACCCGGCGGAGGGCACGATCACCCTGCGGATCCTGTCCGGGATGGGCCGCAGGAAGGAGCCCGAGCCGGGCAGCGTGCCCGAGCCCGGCGAGCCGGTCACGTTCACCCTCTTCGAGCTGACCGTCCGCCAGTCCGCGCCGCTGCCCGAGCCGGACGACACCCCGTGGACGCACGGCGGCCCGCCCGGCGCCGCGCCCGGATCCCCGGGCCCCGCGGCCGACTTCGACTGGGAGTGAGCAAGCGCGTGACCGAGCAGAGCTCAGCGGGCCAGGCCCCGGGCGCGGCCGCCGACGCCGCCGTGGCCCGGATCCTGGCCGCGACCGTCCACCCGCCGGCCGGCGCCCCGCGCGGCGTGGTGGTGGACTCGCCGCCCGGCGCCGGGAAGTCGACGCTCGTGGTGCGCGCCGCCCGGGAGCTGGTCCGGTCGGGCGAGCGGCTGATGATCGTCGCCCAGACCAACGGCCAGGTGGACGACCTGGTCGGCCGGCTGGCCGAGAAGGCGCCGGAGCTGACGATCGGCCGGCTGCACGCAGCCGACGGCCGGCCGGGCCCGGAGGTGCTGCGGCACGCCAACGTCACCCCGTCCGACAAGGTCGCGGACCTGGTCGAGCACGACGTCGTGATCTCCACCTCCGCCAAGTGGCAGTGGGTGCGGGCCGAGGCGCCGTGGCGGCACGCGATCGTCGACGAGGCGTACCAGATGCGCTCGGACGCGCTGCTCGCGGTGGCCCGGCTGTTCGAGCGGGCGCTGTTCGTCGGCGACCCGGGCCAGCTGGACCCGTTCACCGTGGTCGGCACCGAGCAGTGGGCGGGCCTGTCCTACGACCCGTCGAGCAGCGCCGTGGTCACGATGCTGGCGCACAACCCGCAGATCGAGCCGCACCGGCTGCCGGTCTCCTGGCGGCTGCCGGCCAGCGCGGCGCCGCTGATCTCGGACGCGTTCTACCCGTACACGCCGTTCCGCTCCGGCACCGGCCCGGACGACCGCCGGCTCACCGCCACCGTCCGCCCGGACGGCTCGGCGCTGGACGCGGCGATCGACCGGGCGGCCGAGCACGGCTGGGCGCTGCTGGAACTGCCCGCCCGGCACACCGTGCGGACCGACCCGCAGGCGGTGGCGGCCGTCGCGGCGACCGTCCGCCGGCTGCTGGAGCGCGGGCTGAGCGCGCACTCCGAGCAGGGGCAAGCCCCGCTCACCGCGGACCGGATCGCGGTCGGGACGGCCCACCGGGACCAGGCGGCGGCCGTGCGCGCGGCCCTGCTCAAGCTCGGCGTCCCGGTGGACGGGACGGCCGGCCCGGCGGTCACCGTGGACACCGCGAACCGGCTGCAGGGGCGCGAGTACGACGTCACCGTCGTCCTCCACCCGCTCTCCGGGCGGCCCGACGCCACCGCCTTCCACCTGGAGACGGGCCGGCTCTGCGTGCTCGCCTCCCGCCACCGGCACGCGTGCATCGTGGTGGCCCGGGCCGGGATCGCCGAGCTGCTGGACGAGCATCCGTCCACGGAACCGGTGCAGTTGGGCGTCTCGGTCAGGTTCCCGGACGGCTGGGAGGCGAACCACCAGGTGCTGCACCACCTGTCCGGGCACCGGGTGCGACTGCGCTGAGCCCCGGGGGCGGTCAGTCCTCGGTCTCGCAGAGCGCGTACGCGGTGACGACGCCGTGGTCGGCGCGGGCCGACCAGGTGCCCGGGGCGCCGGGGGCGGGCGCGTTGACCAGGACGGTGTCGCCGGGGCCGGCGGGGGCGAAGGTGTAGCCGCCGCCGGTCAGGTGGCTGTGGGCGGGGCAGGTCGCGGTCGATCCACCGCCGGGGGCGCTCTTGGCCCCGGTCACCACGACGGTGGTCTCGGCGGCGGCGGCCGGGGACGCGCAGGCGAGGACGAGGGGCAGGACGAGGACCGGGAAGGCCTTCCGCACACGCATGGTTCTCCTTGTAGGGGTTCCGTTGGTCGACGAAGGGATCACCCGGCACAACGGCCCGGTCCCCGCCCCGATGCCGCGGCACGGGAAGGACCACCCAAAGGTGTCCGGCTCGCGGGAGTCCGGGGCGCGCCGGGGGCGCGCACGGGGGAATAGCGCCCGCACGCGCACCGTTCCGTCATCGGCCGCCTCCGCGCGACAATGGACGGCGGCCCGACCGGGCGGCGCGGCCCCGGAGCAACCGCCGTCCGCCCCTCACCGAGCACCCGGAGGTGTCCGTCCATGCCCGACTCCCACGCGATGGCGTCCGATTCCGGTGGTCCGTCCGCGCCGGCCCGGCGGCTGCGTCCGGTGCAGCTGCTGTTCGAGCCGCAGGCGGCGGAGCCGGAGGCGGAACGCTTCTTCGACCTGGAGTCGATCGACGACCCGGCGGAGCTGTTGCGCCGCTCGACCGAGCTCGCCCTGGCGTTCCGCGCGGCCGCCGAGCGGGCCACGGACTTCCAGGCGGTCGCCGCCGCGCAGCTCGCGGACCCGCGCCGCTTCGACGCACTGTCGGCGGACGACATCGCGCAGCGGGCGGACTGGACCCCCGACTACGCCACCAAGATGATCGAGTACGGCCGCGGCCTGCTCCAGCCGCGCCGCCACGAGGACTGAGCCCCGGGACCGCGCACCGGCCGGGTCCGAGGCCGCGGAAACTCGCCCCTGGCATATGCGCGGGGCGGAAGGGTACGCCGCCGCGCGCCGGCCTGTCCGGCGAACGGCCCTTTCCGCCCAGCCGCGCCCGCGCAGCGCGCACGCTGCTGTGCGTGGAGATCTGGACCTATCAGTCGGTGGAGTACGTCACCGTGGCCGGGGAGGCCTGGCTGGCCTCGGCGAGCGAGTACCCGCGCAGCATGCGCGCGCTGTGGGAGTCCCGCCCGTGGGCGCCGTCGGTGCTGCCGTGCGGGCGGGCGTTCGACGTGATCAGCATGCCGTCCCTGTTCGGCCGCCGGGTGCTGGACGAGCTGTGGGCCTCCGGGCCGGGCTGCGGGCCGGTCGCGGCCTACCGCGGGCGGACCCTGCTGTTCGTCCAGCCGGGCGCGGCGCCCCGGCTGCGCAGGCTGCTGGCCTGGGAGGAATGGGCCCGGGACGTGCCGCCGCTGCTCTGCCACGGCAAGGGCGACACGGTGACGGTGCCGCCGGTGCAGCGGATGGTGCACGGCCCGGACTCCCCCGGGCTGGGCGCCGGCCGGTGGATCGTCGCGCCGGAGGACCGGGAGCCGTGGCTGCCGGGCGCCTCGGTGGTGCTGTGGGCGTGCGTCCGGGCCTCGCGCGAGCCGGTCGCGGCGGGCCCCGCCGGGCCGGCGGTGACCGCGCGGTGAACAGCGCGCGACCGGTATTCGATTTTGGCGCGGGCCGGGGCCGCTGCTAGAGTCTTCTCTGTCAGCAGGCGCCGCTAGCTCAGTTGGTTAGAGCAGCTGACTCTTAATCAGCGGGTCCGGGGTTCGAGTCCCTGGCGGCGCACAGACAGCCGGAA
>NZ_JBHVPD010000100.1:0-39764 GCF_042887525.1 Kitasatospora sp. NPDC057936 | reverse complement strand
ACTCTGTGGGTGGGGTGTTCTCACCGTTGGCAGTCTGAAAATCACCCGTCACGCCCCTCTCCGCGGCCACCCCCTCCGCCACCCCCTCCCGCAGCCCGACCCTCTCGCTTGGGGGGATGAGGGGTGGGGGGTGGTTGAGGGGGGTGCGTTGGTGCGGGTGGGGAGGGGGCGGGGGAGTTGGGTGGGGCTGGGGAGTTGGGTGGGGGAGTTGGGTGGGGGAGTTGGGTGGGGGGTTTGGTTTTGGGTGTGGAAACGCCGCCCGGCTCTTCTGAGCCGGGCGGCGGTTCTTGTTCGGGTCAGGCCTTGCGGAGTTGGAAGGCCAGGCCGAGGGACTCGTCGGTGAAGGTGTCGGAGGTCCAGTCGGCGGCGCCGGCGGCGAAGTCGGTCGCGAGGACCTCGTCGGCGACGAGGGGGCCGTGTTCGGCGATGGCCTCGGCGGTCTCCTCGGAGGTGGCGCGCCAGCGGAGGACGATGCGGTCGGCGACGTCCAGGCCGGAGTTCTTCCGGGCCTCCTGGATCTGGCGGATGGCGTCGCGGGCGATGCCGAGCCGCTTGAGCTCCGGGGTGATGGCCAGGTCGAGGGCGACGGTGGCACCGGACTCGTTGGCGACGGCCCAGCCCTCGCGCGGGGTCTCGGTGATGATCACCTCGTCGGGGGAGAGGGTGATCGTCTCGCCGTCGTGCTGGACGCTGGTCTGGCCGGTGGCGCGCAGTTCGGTGGCGAGGTGGGCGGCGTCGGCGGCGGCGACGGCCTTGGCGACGTCCTGGACGCCCTTGCCGAAGCGCTTGCCCAGGGCGCGGAAGTTGGCCTTGGCGGTGGTGTCGACGAGGGAGCCGCCGACCTCGGCGAGGGACTCCAGGGTGGAGACGTTGAGCTCCTCGGCGATCTGCGCGCGCAGGTCGGCGGGCAGTTCCTCCCAGCCCTGGGCGGCGATCAGCGCGCGGGACAGCGGCTGGCGGGTCTTCACACCGGACTCGGCGCGGGTGGCGCGGCCGAGTTCGACCAGGCGGCGGACCAGCGCCATGTGGCGGGAGAGCGCCGGGTCGACCAGGGTCTCGTCCGCTTCGGGCCAGGTGGCCAGGTGGACGGAGGCGGGGGCGGTCTCGTCGATCGGGACCACCAGGTCCTGCCAGACCCGCTCGGTGATGAACGGGGTGAGCGGGGCCATCAGACGGGTGACGGTCTCCAGCGCCTCGTGCAGGGTGGCGAGTGCGGCGGCGTCGCCCTGCCAGAAGCGGCGGCGGCCGCGGCGGACGTACCAGTTGGACAGGTCGTCGACGAACGCGGACAGCAGCTTGCCGGCGCGCTGGGTGTCGTAGGCCTCGAACGCCGCGTCGACCTCGCGGACCAGGGTGTTCAGCTCGGAGAGCACCCAGCGGTCCAGGACCGGACGGTCGGCGGGGGCCGGGTCGCCCGCGGAGGGGGCCCAGTCGGCGGTGCGGGCGTACAGGGCCTGGAAGGCGACGGTGTTCCAGTAGGTGAGGAGGGTCTTGCGGACCACCTCCTGGATCGTGCCGTGGCCGACCCGGCGGGCCGACCAGGGCGAGCCGCCGGCCGCCATGAACCAGCGGACCGCGTCGGCGCCGTGCTGGTCCATCAGCGGGATCGGCTGCAGGATGTTGCCCAGGTGCTTGGACATCTTGCGGCCGTCCTCGGCCAGGATGTGGCCCAGGCAGACGACGTTCTCGTAGCTGTTCTTGTCGAACACCAGGGTGCCGACGGCCATCAGCGTGTAGAACCAGCCGCGGGTCTGGTCGATCGCCTCGGAGATGAACTGCGCCGGGTAGCGCTTCTCGAACAGCTCCTTGTTCTGGTACGGGTAGCCGTACTGGGCGAAGGGCATCGAGCCCGAGTCGTACCAGGCGTCGATGACCTCGGGCACGCGGGTGGCGGTGCCGCCGCAGTCGCGGCAGGCGAAGGTCACCTCGTCGATGAACGGGCGGTGCGGGTCGAGGCCGCTCTGGTCGGTGCCGGTGAGCTCGGACAGCTCGGCCAGCGAGCCGACGCAGGTGAGGTGGCCCTCCTCGCAGCGCCAGATCGGCAGCGGGGTGCCCCAGTACCGGTTGCGGCTGAGCGCCCAGTCGATGTTGTTGTTCAGCCAGTCGCCGAAACGGCCGTGCTTGACCGTCTCCGGGAACCAGTTGGTGGCCTCGTTCTCCCGGATCAGCGCGTCCTTGACGGCGGTGGTCCGGATGTACCAGGACGGCTGCGCGTAGTAGAGCAGCGCGGTGTGGCAGCGCCAGCAGTGCGGGTAGCTGTGCTCGTAGGCGACGTGGCGGAAGAGCAGGCCGCGCTCCTTGAGGTCCGCGACCAGGGCCTCGTCGGCCTTCTTGAAGAACTGGCCGCCGACCAGCGGGACCTCGGGGGCGAAGGTGCCGTCGGCGAGCACCGGGTTGACCACCGGCAGGCCGTACTTGCGGCAGGTCGTGAGGTCGTCCGCACCGAAGGCGGGGGCCTGGTGGACGATGCCGGTGCCGTCCTCGGTGGTGACGTAGTCGGCGTTGAGGACGAAGTGGGCGCCCTCGATGTCGACCAGCTCGAACGGGCGCCGGTAGCCCCAGCGCTCCATCTCGGCACCGGTGAAGGACTCGCCGGTGGTCTCCCAGCCCTCGCCGAGCGCCTTGGCGACCAGCGGCTCGGCGACGACGACCTGCTCGGTGCCGTCGGTGGCCACCACGTAGGTGACGTCCGGGTGCACGGCGACGGCGGTGTTGGAGACCAGGGTCCACGGGGTGGTGGTCCAGGCGAGCAGCGCGGCGCGGCCGGCGAGCGGGCCGCTGGTGAGCGGGAACCTCACGTAGACCGAGGGGTCGACGACCGTCTCGTAGCCCTGGGCCAGCTCGTGGTCGGACAGGCCGGTGCCGCAGCGCGGGCACCAGGGGGCGACCCGGTGGTCCTGGACCAGCAGGCCCTTGTCGAAGATCTGCTGGAGCGACCACCAGACGGACTGGACGTAGGACGGGTCCATCGTGCGGTAGGCCTCGTCGAGGTCGACCCAGTACCCCATGCGGGTGGTCAGCTCGGCGAAGGCGTCGGTGTGGCGGGTCACCGAGTCGCGGCACTTGGCGTTGAACTCGGCGATGCCGTAGGCCTCGATGTCCTGCTTGCCGGAGAAGCCGAGCTCCTTCTCGACGGCCAGCTCGACCGGCAGGCCGTGGCAGTCCCAGCCGGCCTTGCGGGCGACGTGGTAGCCCTTCATGGTCCGGTACCGGGGGAAGACGTCCTTGAAGACGCGGGCCTCGATGTGGTGCGCACCGGGCATGCCGTTGGCGGTCGGCGGGCCCTCGTAGAACACCCACTCGGGACGGCCCTCGGACTGCTCCAGACTGCGCTGGAAGACCTTGTTGTCCTGCCAGAAGGACAGGATCTGGTGTTCCAGGGCGGGGAGATCCACCTGTGCGGGGACGGGGTTGTAGGTGCTCATCGCGGGTGTCTACCTCCGGCGGATGCTGGGACTGAATCCTCCGGAGGGACGAGACGGCCTTCGCCGACCCGCGGTACCACCCTCCTTGGCCGCGGTGGTGCGGTGCGGCCCTCTTGTTTGGGGTTGCTGCCGGGTCTAGTGGGCCGCCGTGGTGGTGGCCGTTCTTCCGGCGGCTCCGGGGTGATCTTCCCGCCGCGCACACCCCCGGGCTCGCACCGTCCCCGGGTCGCTGGTGGCTGCGTACGTCGGTACTCGTCCCATCTGCGCCTTGCAGGCCCAGTGTATCGGCTGCCGCAAGTCGGTTTCGTCCGGCGCGGGGTGCGCGGGACGCGCCGAACGGCTGCTCGCGGGTGCTCCCGGGGGTGCGCCGCGGGGTGGTTAGGAGGGGGTGTTCTGGGCACAAGTCTGGTCAGCGCGAGGGGCGTGGCGGTTGGGGCGGCTGCCTGGGTGGGATCATGGTGAGGCGTCGGTATGTCATGTTGTGACCGGTTTTGATCGGGATTATCGTTCCGGCACTGGAAGCCGCCGGGAACCGGCGGCTCGATTCGTTCGTAGATGGGGTCGAAGCCATGGCTGAGAAGGCAACCGGCGCGGGTACCGCCACCAAGCGGGCACGCAAGGCCGTGGCGGCCGATCCAGGGGAGGGGACCGTGACCACTACCGCACGGCAGAACACCAGCACCGACACCGTCACCGTGCTGCGCGGCGCAGAATCCGTGGACCCGGCCACGCTGCCGGTCCGTCCGGGCGAGGAGCCGTGGACCTCGGAGGAGGTCCACGAGCTGCACAACGAACTGATCAGCGAGCTGGAGCGGCTGCAGAACGAGATCGGCGCCGCCGAGGCCGCCATCTCCGGCCTGATGCGCGACTCCAACGACGGAGCCGGCGACGACCAGGTGGACGCCGGCACCAAGAACATCTCGCGGGAGAGCGAGCTCGCCCTCGCCAACAACGCCAGGGACAGCCTCGCCCAGATCGAGCGCGCCCTGGAGCGGCTGGAGGGCGTCGGCTTCGGCGTCTGCGAGTCCTGCGGGCAGGCCATCGGCAAGGCCCGGATGCAGGCCTTCCCGCGGGCCACGCTCTGCGTGCAGTGCAAGGCCAAGCAGGAACGCCGCTGAACCGCCCGACCGGCGCGGCGCGGGGGGTCGGGCTTGCCGTACGCTCGACCCCGTAACGTCGCCTGAACGTCGCCCGACGCCCCCGTGACGGGGAGCGACCGGTGTCGTCACCGGCCCACCACCCTCCCCCACCTCCGGCCGGGGGAGCTCCATCGGCAGCGGAGCGGATCATCAGTACGCAAGGTTCTCCCCAGACCCGGGACGACGCCGTCCCTGCCCCCGCCGAAGCCGTGGAGGTGGCCGTGGCCGAGCCTGCAGAGCCCGCGGAGTCCGCCGAACCGGCCGCCACGGACGGTGCCACGGCGGTGGAGAAGGGCAAGGGGCCGCGGCGGATCGGCGTCCTGCTGGTCGTCGCCGTGCTCGCGTTCCTCATCGACCTCGGCAGCAAGCTGCTTGTCGTCGCCCGGCTGGAGAACCACGCGGCGATCAAGGTCGTCGGCGACGTCGTGACCTTCCAGGTGATCCGCAACTCCGGGGCCGCGTTCGGCATGGGCCAGGCGCTCACCGTCGTCTTCACCATGATCGCCTCGGCCGTCATCGTCGTGATCTGGCGCATCGCCCGGCGGCTGTACAGCCTGCCGTGGGCGATCGCGCTCGGGCTGCTGCTGGGCGGGGCCCTCGGCAACCTCACCGACCGGCTGTTCCGCGCGCCCGGCGTCTTCCGCGGGCACGTCGTGGACTTCATCTCCGTGCAGCACTTCGCGGTCTTCAACCTCGCGGACTCGGCGATCGTGTGCGGCGGGATCCTGGTCGTCCTGCTGTCGTTCCGCGGGAGCAACCCGGACGGGACCGTGCACCAGCAGGCGGAGAAGCCGGCGAAGTAGCGGCGCAACCGGGCGGCCGGGAGGGACGGGCGGAAGGTGGCGGCCGCCTTTCCGGCATACTCGTACGGGTGAGTACCGCAGCGCAGATCCGCAGCCTCCCCGTACCCGACGGCCTGGAGGGCGAGCGACTCGACGCCGCCCTCGCCCGGATGTTCGGCTTCTCCCGGACCAAGGCCGCCGAGTTGGCCGCCGACGGCAAGGTGACGCTCGACGGCGCCCAGGCCGGCAAGTCGGACCGGGTGACCGCCGGCTCCTGGCTGGAGGTCGAGATCCCCGCCCCCGCCGCCCCGGTGCAGGTCGTCGCCGAGCCGGTCGACGGCATGCGGATCGTCCACGAGGACGACGACATCGTGCTCGTCGACAAGCCCGTCGGCGTCGCCGCCCACCCCAGCCCCGGCTGGACCGGCACCACCGTCATCGGCGGCCTCGCCGCGGCCGGCTTCCGGATCTCCACGTCCGGTGCGGCCGAGCGCCAGGGCATCGTCCACCGGCTCGACGTCGGCACCTCGGGCCTGATGGTCGTGGCGAAGTCGGAGCGCGCGTACACCGACCTCAAGCGCCAGTTCCACGACCGCATCACCGAGAAGCGCTACCACACGCTCGTCCAGGGCCACCCGGACCCGATGAGCGGGACGGTCGACGCGCCGATCGGGCGCCACCCCAGCTCGGACTGGAAGTGGGCGGTGACGCGCGAGGGCAAGCCGTCCGTCACGCACTACGACCTCATCGAGGCGTACCGGGCGGCGTCGCTGCTCGACATCAAGCTGGAGACCGGCCGCACCCACCAGATCCGCGTGCACATGTCCGCGCTGCGCCACCCGTGCGTCGGCGACCTCACCTACGGCGCCGACCCGACGCTCGCCAAGCGGCTCGGGCTGACCCGGCAGTGGCTGCACGCCGTCTCGCTCGGGTTCGAGCACCCGGCGGACGGGCAGTGGGTCGAGTTCTCCAGCGAGTACCCGGCGGACCTGCGCAAGGCGCTCGACATCATCGCGTCGGAGAGCTGAGATGACGGCGGCCGCGGGGATCCGCGTCGCGGAGGGCGACGCGGACCTGGAGCTCGTGTGGGCGGTCCGGCGCGAGGTGTTCGTCGTCGAGCAGAACGTGCCGGAGGAGCTGGAGTACGACGAGTACGACGCCACCTCGGTGCACGTGCTCGCGGTCGCGGCGGACGGCACCGCGCTCGGCACCGGTCGGCTGATCCACGGGGACGCCGCGCTGGAGCTCACCGGTGGGCGCGCCGGGCGGGTGCTGCTGGGGCGGCTCGCGGTGGTGCAGGCCGCCCGGGGGACCGGGCTCGGGGCCTCGCTGGTGCGGGCGATCGAGGCCGCGGGGATCGCCCGTGGGGCCGTGGAGCTGGAGCTGCACGCGCAGGTGCAGGCGCTCGGGTTCTACGAGCGGCTGGGGTACGCGGCGGAGGGGCCGGTGTACGACGACGCCGGGATCCCGCACCGGACGATGACGCGAGTGCTGTAGGCCCCGCGATTCCCCCGCGCCCCGGAAGGGGTGCGGGGGCATTCGTCGTTCAGGGGGTCGTGCGGAGGCGCGGGAGGGCTTCGGGGTGTTCGTCGCGTAGGTACGCGATGAGGTGTTCGCGGATGTCGAAGCGGAGTTGGGCGGCGTCGTCGGGGGTGCGGGCGGTCATCGTGGCGCGGACGACGATGGTGCTGGGGGTGGCGTCGGTGACGTTGAGGGCCCACTCGGTGCCGTCCCAGAGGGGGTGGGTCTCCAAGCGGGTGTGCAGGGCCCCGCGCAGGGCGTCGACCGGGGTGGTGTGGTCGAGGTGGAGCAGGACCGCGGCGAGCAGGCCAGGGTCGCGGCGGGTCCAGTTCTCGAACGGCTTGTTGACGAAGTAGGAGACCGGCACGATCAGGCGCCGGTGGTCCCAGAGCCGCACCACCAGGTAGGAGAGCGTGATCTCCTCGACCGTGCCCTGCTGGCCGTCCACCACCACGGTGTCGCCGATCCGGACCGTGTCGCCGAAGGCGATCTGCAGGCCGGCGAAGAAGTTGCCCAGGGCGCTCTGGGCGGCGATGCCCGCGACGATGCCGATGATTCCGGCGGAGGCCAGCAGGCTGGCGCCGATGGTGCGCATCGCGGAGAACGTCAGCAGCATCACGGCGACCGTCACGATGACGATGCCGGCGCTCACCGCGCGGCGCAGCATGCTGATCTGGGTGTGCACGCGCTGCCTGCGGGCGGGGTCCTCGGTGACGGTCTCGTACCGGCCGAGCAGCGCCTCCAGGAGGGCCGCCACGACGCGGACCGTCAGCCAGCCGAGGGAGGCGAGGAGGAAGAGCAGGAGCAGGTGGTGCGCGCCCTCGTCGTTCTTCAGGTGGAAGATCCGCTTGAGCGGGCTCGCGGCGAGCAACAGGGCCGTGATGACGCTGAGTTGGAGGGGGATCCGGCACCTGCGGAGCAGTGGCCAGACCGGGGCCCCGGGGTTGCGGGCGGCGATGCGCTGGAGGGCCTGGTCGACGGTCCAGCCGGTCGCCAGGGTGGCGACGATGGTGGCGAGCAGGGTGATCAGCGGCCGGAACACGGGCACCTCGCCGAGGGGACTGGGGTCGGGTGAGCCGTACGATACCCGGGCATAGCGGACTGGAAGCGGGTGAAACGGGCGGGGGCCGGGGCGGTGGCTTTATCGGACGCCTACTCGTGCGGCCGTTACGATCAACGGCCATGGAGTTCGGTGGCGCGTGGCGTCGGTGGCGCGGCCGCGGTGCGGTGACGCGGCGGAGACTGCTGGCCGGTGCGGTGGCCCTGGTGGCCGTCGCGGGGATCGGCACGGCGGCGGTGGCGTCCGGCGGGGAGCAGCCGGTCCACCAGGAGGATCGTTTTCTCAGCATGCCGGAGACGCCCGGCAGCGCCCAGCAGGTGCAGCTGGACACCTCGTTCTTCACGACGGGCTCCACCCCGCGCCCGGCGGTCCTGCTCGCCCACGGCTTCGGCGGCTCCAAGGAGGGCGAGCACGACCGGGCCGAGCAGCTGGCCCGGCAGGGGTACGCGGTGCTGACCTGGTCGGCGCGCGGCTTCGGGCACTCGGGCGGGAAGATCGGGCTCAACGCGCCCGACCGCGAGGTCGAGGACGTCAAGCACCTGGTGGACTGGCTGGCCCAGCGGCCCGAGGTGCAGCTGGACGGGCCCGGCGACCCGCGGGTGGGCATCACCGGCGCCTCCTACGGCGGCGCCGTCTCGCTGCTGGCGTCCGCGTACGACCACCGGATCGACGCCGTGGCCACCCAGATCACGTGGTGGAACCTGGCCGACGCGCTGTTCCCGCAGGGCGTGCAGGGGTCGGGCGCGGCGGACGGGGTGTTCAAGAAGCTGTGGGCCGGGATCTTCTTCACGACCGGCGCCGCGGGCGACCTCGGGCCGTCCGGGGGCTCGCCGCGCGAGGGCGGCCGGCCGGCGGGCGGCGACGGCGGGCCGGTCGGGTGCGGGCGCTTCCTGGAGTCGCTCTGCCAGATGTACGACCGGGTCGCCACGAGCGGGCACGCGGACGCGGACGCCGTCGCGCTGCTGGACAAGTCGAGCCCGTCCTCGGTGGCCGGGCAGCTCAAGGTGCCGACGCTGGTCGTGCAGGGGCAGCAGGACTCGCTGTTCCCGCTGGACCAGGGGGACCGGATCGCGCAGGCGGTGGCGGCCAACGGCGCGCCCGTCTCGGTGGACTGGTTCGCCGGCGGGCACGACGGGGGCACCGACACGAGCGCCCGGGTGGACGACCGGGTGACGGCCTGGTTCGACCACTACCTGCGGGGGCGGGGGAACGACACGGGCCCGGCGTTCCGGGTGACCCGGACCGGCGGGGTCGACTCGACCGGGTTCCAGGCCGTGCTGCGCGGCGCCACGGCGGACGCGTACCCCGGGCTCGGCGGTACCGGCTCGCGGTCGGTGGACCTGACCGGCGGGGAGAAGACGCTCGCCAACCCGCCGGGCGGCGCTCCGCCGGGGATCTCGACGCTGCCGGGGATCGGGGCGCTCAGCCAGGCGGCCTCGCTGGGGGCCGGGCTGGCGCTGGACTTCCCCGGGCAGAACGCGGCCTTCGAGTCGGCGCCGCTGGACGGGCCGCTGCACCTGACGGGACAGCCGACCGTGCCCGTCCGGGTGCAGGCGGACCGGCCGGACGCGGTGCTGTTCGCGAAGCTGTACGACGTCGGGCCGGACGGCAAGGCCCAGCTGCCGCAGCAGCTCGCCGCGCCGCTGCGGGTCACCGGCGCGGACGCCGGGCGGACCGTCACGGTGGCGCTGCCCGCCGTCGACCACACGTTCCCGGCGGGGCACCGGCTGCGGCTCGTGCTGGCGAGCACCGACCTCGCGTACGCCTCGCCCGCCGAGCCGGCCACTTACTGGGTGGCGGTCGCGGGGGCGCTGGCCGTGCCGACCGTCGAGCGGCTCGTCACCGAGTCGACGCCGCTGCCCGCGCGGACCTGGATGCTCCCGGTGGCCGCCGTCGTGGTGGCGCTCGGGCTGGTGCTGGCGCCCCGGCTGCGGCGGCGCGCGCGGGGGGCCGGCGGGCCCGCGTACGACCCGGCGCTCGGCGGGGTGCCGCTGCAGATCACCGGGCTCG
This sequence comes from Kitasatospora sp. NPDC057936, assembly GCF_042887525.1. Lineage (NCBI taxonomy): Bacteria > Bacillati > Actinomycetota > Actinomycetes > Kitasatosporales > Streptomycetaceae > Kitasatospora > Kitasatospora sp. NPDC057936. The sequence goes on along the minus strand of NZ_JBHVPD010000100.1, from coordinate 29,827 downwards.
GCAAGCGCTACAAGGGCTCGGCGGACCGGTACGCCGTACGGGACCTGGGCTTCCGGGTCGAGCAGGGGCAGGTGCTCGGGCTGCTCGGGCCGAACGGCGCGGGCAAGACCACGACGCTGCGGATGCTGATGGGCCTGATCCGGCCGGACGCGGGCGAGATCCGCGTCTTCGGCCACCTCGTGCGGCCCGGCGCGCCGGTGCTCTCGCGGGTCGGCGCGTTCGTCGAGGGCGCGGGCTTCCTGCCGCACCTCACCGGGCGGGCCAACCTGCGGCTGTACTGGCAGGCCACCGGGCGTCCGGAGGAGGACGCGCACCTCGCCGAGGCGCTGGAGATCGCCGGGCTCGGCGAGGCGCTCGACCGCGCGGTGCGCACGTACTCGCAGGGCATGCGGCAGCGGCTCGCGATCGCCCAGGCCATGCTCGGGATGCCGGACCTGCTGATCCTCGACGAGCCGACCAACGGGCTCGACCCGCCGCAGATCCGCGAGATGCGCGAGGTCATGATCCGGTACGCGGCCGGCGGGCGGACCGTCATCGTCTCCAGCCACCTGCTCTCCGAGGTCGAGCAGAGCTGCACGGACCTCGTGGTCATGGACCGCGGGCGGCTCGTGACGGCCGGCGCCGTCGGCGACATCGTCGGGGCCGGGGAACTGCTGATGATCGGGGTGGCGCCGTCGTTCGCGCCGGAGACGGTCGTCGAGAAGGTGGGCGAGCTGGCCGGGGTCGGCTCGGCCGAGGCCGTGGAGGGCGGACTGCTGGTGCGGCTGGACGGGATGGCGGCGAGCGAGCTGGTCGCCGAGCTGGTGCGCCTCGGCGTGCCGGTGGAGAGCGCCGGGCCGCAGCGGCGGCTGGAGGACGCGTTCCTGTCGTTGATCGGAGGTGCGGCGTGAACGGCGTCGTTTCGGCGGACCACGCCGAGGGGTACCGGGCTGGGCGGACGCTGCCGCTGCGGGTCGAGATCGTCCGGCAGCTGCGGAGGCGGCGGACGCTGGTGATCGGCGGGGTGCTGGCGGCGCTGCCGTTCATCGTCCTGGCGGCCTTCCAGGTCGGCGGGACCCCCGGGCGCCAGGACCGGACCACGTTCATCGAGCTGGCCACCGCGTCCGGGGCCAACTTCGCGACCACGATGCTGTTCATGGGCACCGGGTTCATGCTCGTGATCCCGGTCGCGCTGTTCTGCGGGGACACCGTCGCCTCGGAGGCCAGCTGGTCCTCGCTGCGCTACCTGCTGGCCGCGCCGGTGCCGCGGGCGCGGCTGCTGGCGCGCAAGTTCGTGGTGGGGATGCTGTTCTCGGCGGTCGCGGTGGTCATGCTGCCGGCGATCGGGCTGGTCGTGGGGACGGCCGCGTACGGGTGGGGGGACCTGAAGCTCCCGGCCGGCGCCAGTCTGCCGGCCGCCGACGCGCTGCCTCGGCTGGCCGTTGCTGTCGCGTTTGTTTTTTTGAGCGAGCTCGTGATCGGGGCGCTGGCCTTCTGGCTCTCGACGGCCACCGACGCGCCGCTCGGCGCGGTCGGCGGCGCGGTGTTCGCCTCGATCATCACCGGGGTGCTGGACGCCGTCACGGCGCTCGGGAGCCTGCGGGAGTGGCTGCCGGCGCACTGGCAGTACGCGTGGGCGGACGCGCTGCAGCCGCAGCTGGAGTGGGGCGGCATGGTGCAGGGCGTGTCGCTGTCGCTGTCGTACGCGGCGGTGCTGCTCGCGCTCGCGTTCCGCGGGTTCGCCCGGAAGGACGTGGTCTCGTAGGGGTCTCGTAGCGGGGCGGGTCCGTCCGGGGCGATGAGGGATCATGGGTGGGTAGCCGACCTCTCCCGAAGGACCCCCGCCGTGGCCCAGATCGTCCTCTTCCACTCCGCCTACGGGCTGCGCCCCGCCGTCCACGCCGCCGCCGAGCGGCTGCGCGGCGCCGGGCACACCGTCCACACGCCGGACCTGTTCGACGGGCGGACCTTCGACGACATCGAGGCCGGGCTGGCGTACCAGGAGGAGCTCGGCGGGAGCGACGAGCTGCTGCGGCGGGCGGTGACCGCGGTCGCCCCGCTCGCGGACGGCGGGCTGGTGTACGCCGGGTTCTCGCTCGGCGGCTCGCTCGCGCAGAACCTGGCGCTGGCCGACGAGAAGGCGCGCGGCCTGCTGCTCCTGCACGGCACGTCGGACCTGCGGGAGGACGCGGCCACCGACATCCCGGTGCAGCTGCACGTCGCCGAGCCGGACCCGTTCGAGACCGAGGACTGGCTGAACGCCTGGTACCTGCAGATGCGCAAGGCCGGGGCGGACGTCGAGGTGCACCGCTACCGCGGCGCCGGGCACCTGTTCACCGACGCGGAACTGGCGGACTACGACGCCGAGGCGGCCGAGCGAGCGTGGGCCGTCGCGCTGGACTTCCTCGCGGAGTGCGACCACTGAGCGGGTACTCGCGGACGCCGTTGGCGCGCAAGCTCGGCATCCGGACGGGGGACGAGCTGCTCCTGGTGGACGCGCCGACGGGTTTCGCGGTGCCGGACCTGCCGGAGGGCGTCACGGCAGCCGCCGGATCGTTCGACGTCTGCGTGTGGTTCCCGGCCGGGCGCGCCGCCTACGAGACCGGGCTGCCCGGCCTGCGGGCGCTGATGCGGCCGGCGGCGGGGCTGTGGGTGGCGTGGCCGAAGAAGTCCTCGGGGGTGGTGAGCGATCTGGACGAGAACGGGGTGCGGGAGGTCGCGCTGCCGACCGGGCTGGTGGACAACAAGGTGTGCGCGATCGACGAGGTGTGGTCCGGGCTGCGGCTGGTGATCCGGCGGGAGCTGAGGGAGCGTGACTGAGCGGAGATACGAGTACGCGCCGGCGGGGACGCTGCCGGGGCTCCTGCAGCGGGGGCGCGGGCTGGGTGCGCTGATGGCGGCGGAGGACCCGGCGGCCGCCGCCGGGCTGGTGTACGGGTGCCTCCGGTGGGAGTGGCGCTGGGACCGGCAGACCGACGAGCGGGCGCTCTACCTGGCGCGGCTGGTACGGGACTTGGCGCTGCCGCTCGGGCCGGTGGCCGAGCTGCCGGAGGGGGACGCCCGCGCGCGGGCGGACGAGGTGCTGGAGCTGCCGGCGCGCGGGCCCGTCCGGCGGGACGGGCACGGTGATCACGGGCGGGACGAGGATTCCCGTCCGCTGCCGGTGCTGCTGGAGGAGCTGGAGCGGTGCTGGGTGGAGCGGACCTGGTGCGGGCCGGCCGCGCTCGCGCGGGGGCTGGCGCGGTTCGGGCCGGAGGCGGGCGGGGCGGCGTCGCTGCTGCGGCGGTTCTGGCTGTGGACGCCGCACTCCTCCGAGCGGCCGGCGTACCTGGAGGCGCTCGCCGCGGTGGCGCCCGCGGGGCTCGACGAGGCGTACGTGGAGAGCCTCTGGGACTGTGAATCCGGTGCCAGGCTGTTGGGGGTCCGACACGCTCCGGAACGGCCCGAGGTGGGGGAGCGCCTGGTCGCTCTGCGCGACGATCCGCTGGAGGAGACGGCCGTGCGGGACGCCGCCGCGGTGCGGCTCGGCGGGGGCGGGGCGGGCTAGAGTAGACGCGTGAACGCGTGAGGGATGGTCCGGACCCCGGGAGGTGGTTCGGACCACATCTGTTTCCAGGGAACCCCTGTGACCTGCGCGTTCGCCGGCCCACCACAAAGCCCAGAGCCTCTGGAGGCCCCGCCTTGAGCGATCAGCCGTTCGCGCACCTGCACGTCCACACCGAGTACTCGATGCTGGACGGCGCCGCCCGGTTGAAGCAGATGTTCAAGGAGGTCGAGCGGCTGGGGCAGACCCACGTCGCGATGACCGACCACGGGAACATGTACGGCGCCGCCGAGTTCCACAAGCAGGCCACCGCGGCCGGGATCACCCCGGTGATCGGCATCGAGGCGTACGTCGCGCCCGAGTCCCGGTCCAACACCAAGCGCGTCCTGTGGGGACAGCCGCACCAGAAGAAGGACGACGTCTCCGCGTCCGGCGCCTACACCCACAAGACCATCTGGGCCCGCGACAAGGAGGGCCTGCACAACCTCTTCAAGCTGACCTCGCGCTCCTACGCCGAGGGCTGGCTCGTGAAGTGGCCCCGCATGGACAAGGAGCTGATCTCCGAGCTGTCCGGCGGCCTGATGGCCACCACCGGCTGCCCGTCCGGCGAGGTGCAGACCCGGCTGCGGCTCGGGCAGTTCGACGAGGCGGTCAGGTCCGCGGCCGACTACCAGGACATCTTCGGCAAGGAGAACTACTTCCTGGAGCTGATGGACCACGGCCTGGACATCGAGAAGCGGGTCCGCGACGGGCTGCTGGAGATCAGCAGGAAGCTGAACATCCCGCCGGTCGTCACCAACGACTCCCACTACACCACCGAGGCCGACGCCGGTGCGCACGACCTCCTGCTCTGCGTGCAGACCGGCAAGAACCTCTCCGACCCGGACCGCTTCCGCTTCGACGGCACCGGCTACTACATCAAGTCCGCGGCCGAGATGTACGCCCTGGACTCCTCGGACGCCTGGCAGGAGGGCTGCCGCAACAGCCAGCTCCTGGTCGCCTCGCGGGTCGACACCGAGGGCATGTTCACGTTCAAGAACCTCATGCCGCGCTTCCCGATCCCGGACGGCTTCGAGTCCGAGGCGGACTTCTTCAAGTCCAAGGTCTGGGAGGGCATGGACTGGCGCTTCCCGGGCGGGTACGACGAGGAGCACAAGAAGCTCGCCGAGTACGAGATGGACACCATCATCCAGATGGGGTTCCCGGCGTACTTCCTCGTGGTCGCCGACTTCATCATGTGGGCCAAGAGCCAGGGCATCGCGGTGGGCCCCGGCCGCGGTTCGGCGGCCGGTTCGCTGGTCGCCTACGCGATGGGCATCACCGACCTCGACCCCATCCCGCACGGCCTGATCTTCGAGCGCTTCCTCAACCCCGAGCGCATCTCCATGCCCGACGTCGACATCGACTTCGACGAGCGCCGGCGCGGTGACGTCATCCGCTACGTGACCGAGAAGTGGGGATCCGACAAGGTCGCCATGATCGTCACGTACGGCACCATCAAGGCGAAGGCCGCCATCAAGGACTCCTCGCGCGTCCTCGGCTACCCGTACGCGATGGGCGACCGGATCACCAAGGCGATGCCGCCGGACGTCATGGGCAAGGGCATCCCGCTGTCGGGGATCACCGATTCGAGCCACCCGCGCTACGGCGAGGCCGGCGAGATCCGCGGCCTGTACGAGACCGACCCGGACGTGAAGAAGGTCATCGACACCGCGCGCGGCATCGAGGGCCTGATCCGCCAGCCCGGCGTGCACGCGGCCGGCGTCATCATGTCCGCCGAGCCGCTGACCGACCACATCCCGGTCTGGACCCGGCACACCGACGGCGTCACCATCACGCAGTTCGACTACCCCACCTGCGAGGGCCTCGGCCTTCTCAAGATGGACTTCCTCGGCCTGCGCAACCTGACGATCATGGACGACGCCGTCAAGGCGATCGAGAAGAACAAGGGCGAGAAGATCGAGCTGCTCAAGCTGCCGCTCGACGACAAGCCGACCTACGAGCTGCTGGCGCGCGGCGACACGCTCGGCGTCTTCCAGCTCGACGGCGGGCCGATGCGCTCGCTGCTGCGCCTGATGAAGCCCGACAACTTCGAGGACATCTCCGCCGTTCTCGCGCTGTACCGGCCCGGCCCGATGGGCGTCAACTCCCACACGAACTACGCGCTCCGCAAGAACGGGCAGCAGGAGATCACCCCGATCCACCCGGAGCTGGAGAAGCCCCTGGAGGAGGTGCTCCGGCCGACGTACGGCCTGATCGTCTACCAGGAGCAGGTGCAGAAGGCCGCGCAGATCCTCGCCGGGTACTCGCTCGGCCAGGCAGACCTGCTGCGCCGTGCGATGGGCAAGAAGAAGAAGGAGATCCTGGAGGCGGAGTTCGTCCCCTTCCAGAAGGGCTGCCGCGAGCGCGGCTACTCCGACGCGGCCATCCAGGCGGTGTGGGACGTCCTCGTCCCCTTCTCCGGCTACGCGTTCAACAAAGCCCACACCGCCGGGTACGGGCTCGTCTCGTACTGGACGGCCTACCTGAAGGCCAACTACCCGGCCGAGTACATGTCCGGCCTGCTGACCTCGGTGAAGGACGACAAGGACAAGTCCGCCGTCTACCTGAACGAGTGCCGCAAGATGGGCATCCAGGTGCTGCCGCCGGACGTCAACGAGTCGGACTCGGACTTCACGCCGCACGGCAGCGACACCGTCCGGTTCGGGCTGACCGCCATCCGCAACGTCGGCGGGCCGGTGGTCGACTCGATGATCCGCACCAGGAAGGCGAAGGGGAAGTTCGTCTCCTTCCCGGACTTCCTGGACAAGGTGGAGTCGGTGGTCTGCAACAAGCGGACCGTCGAATCGCTGATCAAGGCGGGCTCGTTCGACTCGCTCGGGCACACCCGCAAGGGCCTCAGCGCGCAGTTCGAGCCGATGATCGACAACGTCGTCGGGGTCAAGCGCAAGGAGGCCGAGGGGCAGTTCGACCTCTTCGGCGGCGACGCGACCGCGGACGAGCCGAGCTTCGGACTGGACGTCACCTTCTCCGACGAGGAGTGGGACAAGGCCTTCCTGCTCACCCAGGAACGGGAGATGCTCGGCCTGTACGTCTCCTCGCACCCGCTGCACGGCATCGAGCACGTGCTCGCCGACAAGGCGGACTGCGCGGTGGCGGACCTCGCGGAGCGGCCGGACGGGACGATCGTCACCATCGGCGGCATCATCTCGGGCCTCCAGCGGAAGATGACCAAGCAGGGCAACGCGTGGGCGATCGCCACCGTCGAGGACCTGGCCGGCTCGATCGACTGCATGTTCTTCCCGGCGAGCTACCAGCTGGTCTCCTCCCAACTCGTCGAGGACGCCGTGGTGTTCGTGCGCGGCAAGCTGGACAAGCGGGAGGACGTGCCGCGGCTGATGGGGATGGAGCTGGCCGTCCCCGACCTGTCCAACGCGCACGCCGAGGCGCCGATCGTCATCAACATCCCGAGCGTGAAGGTGACGCCGCCGCTGGTGGCCCGGCTCGGTGAGGTGCTGAGCAGCCACCGGGGGACGACGGAGGTGCGGTTGCGCCTGGAGGGCGCTCGGTCGACGACGGTGCTGCGGCTCGACCGGCACCGGGTGAAGTCGGATCCGGCGTTGTTCGGGGACCTGAAGCAGCTGCTGGGGCCGAGCTGTCTGGCGGGCTGAGAGCACTTCGGGGAGCGGGGAGCTGTGGGCCTGCGGGTGACGGGAGTTGCCTGGCTGGTCGCGCAGTTCCCCGCGCCCCTTTCGGGGCGCGGGGATTGAAGGGGGTAGAGGGAGCGTGGGATTGAGGGGGAGTTGAAGGCCGGGATCCTCAGACGGTGCCGCCGAGGCCCGGGGGGACCGAGGTGTGGAGGGCCGAGACGAAGGCGGAGATCGCCGGGTGGGAGCCGGCGCCGGCCCGGAAGGCGGCGCGGGTGCGGCGGTACATGGGCAGGCGGGTGAGGACCACGCCGGGCGGGGGCGCGGCGGTGCCCAGGTGGGGGACGAGGGCGACGCCCTGGCCGGCGGCGACCAGGGCCAGGACGGTCGTGAAGTCGTCGATCTGGTGCCGGACCCGCGGCGCGAAGCCGGCGGCCTCGCAGGCGCGCACGGCCATGCTGTGGCAGAGCGTGCCGCGCGGGGCCAGGATCCAGGGCGCGGAGCGCTGCTCGGCCACCGTGCCCGGGGCACGCGCGGCCAGGTACATCGGCTCGGTGAACACCGGGCGGGTCACCGCGAGGCCGGGCTCGGCGTCGGCCGGGACGAGGTCGTACTCGTGGACCAGGGCGACGTCGAGCTCGCCCGCGCGCAGCGCCGCGCCGACGCCCGCCGGGTCGACCTCGGTGACCATCGGCTCCAGGCCCGGGTGCCAGCCGGCCAGTTCGGCGAGGACGGCCGGGATGATCGCGCGGGCCGCCGAGGGGTAGGTGCCGATCCGCAGCGGTCCGGCCAGGCCCCGGCGGGCGTGGGCGAGTTCGGCGTCCGCCTGCTCCAGCCGGGCCAGCACCGCCTCGGCGTGCCGGACCAGGCCCAGCGCGGCCGGGGTGAGGGCGACCCGGCGGCCGGTGCGCTCCAGCAGCGGGACGCCGGCCTCCTTCTCCAGGACGGACAGCTGCTGGGACACCGCCGAAGGGCTGAAGGAGAGCGCCTCGGCGACGGCGGCGATGGTGCCGAGGTGGGCCAGTTCGCGCAGCAGGCGCAGGCGTCGGACGTCGAGCATCGGCTCAGCTTACGAGAAGCGTCGGAAATGTGAACTGGACCTGGGTGATCGGCGCGGCGCAGGATCGGTCGCATGGAACTCGCGGGTATCTACGTCCCCCTGATCACTCCCTTCGCCGCCGACGGCTCCGTCGCGCTGGACGCCCTGGAGAAGCTCGCGCACGAGGTGCTCGACGCCGGTGCGGCCGGGCTGGTCGCCCTCGGTACGACCGGTGAGCCCGCCGCGCTGGGCGCCGAGGAGCGGCGGGCGGTGATCGACGCGTGCGCCGCCGTGTGTGCCGCGCGCGGCGCGCAGCTGATCGTCGGCGCGCACGGCGGCGACACCCGGGCCACGGCGGAGGCGCTGGCCGAGCTCGGTGCCCGGGTGCCGCGGGCCGCGGCCGCGCTCGTCACCGTCCCGGCGTTCCTGCGGCCGGGCGAGGCGGGGACGGTGGCGCACTTCCGGGCGCTCGCGGAGGCGAGCCCGCTGCCGCTGGTCGTCTACCACATCCCGTACCGGACCGGACAGCAGCTGTCGGCCGCCGCGCTGCGCGAACTCGCCGCGCTGGACGGCGTGGTGGGCGTCAAGTACGCGACCGGCGGGCTGGACCAGGCGGCGGTCGAGCTGCTCGCCGCCGGTCCCGAGGGGTTCGCGGTGCTCTCGGGGGAGGACGCCTTCGTGTCGTCGATGCTGGCCCTCGGTGCGGCCGGCGGCATCCTCGCCGCCGCCCACCTGGCGACCGGCCGCTTCGTCGAGCTGGCCGAGGCCTGGCGGGCCGGGGACGTGGAGCGCGCCCGCGCGCTCGGGCACCGCCTGACCGGGCTGGCGCTGGCCGTCTTCGCCGAGCCGAACCCGACCGTGGTGAAGGGTGTCCTGCACGCGCAGGGCCGGATCCCCACCCCGGACGTGCGGCTGCCGCTGCTGCCGGCCGGGCGGGCGCAGGTGGACGTGGCGCTCGTTCTCGCGAGTGGTCTGGACCACTAGACCGGGTCCCAGCCCTCTCTCACACCGTGGAATACCAGGTCGCCCTCGCCGCGTGACAAGGCATGATGGGCAGAGTGCGGCTGTGAAAGCACCATGCAGAGGAGTCAGTCGGAATGAAGATCGGTATTGTCGGGGCCACCGGCCAGGTCGGCGGCGTGGTCCGCGAGATCCTGGCGGAGCGCAACTTTCCGGTGGAGCAGCTGCGGCTGTTCGCCTCGGCCCGCTCGGCCGGCCGCACGCTGCCGTGGCAGGGCACCGAGGTCACCGTCGAGGACGCGGCCACGGCCGACTACAGCGGCCTGGACATCGTGATCTTCTCGGCCGGCGGCAGCACCTCCAAGGCCCTCGCCCCCAAGGTCGCCGCGGCCGGCGCGGTCGTCATCGACAACTCCTCCGCCTGGCGCCGCGACCCCGAGGTCCCGCTGGTCGTCTCCGAGGTCAACCCGGAGGCCGTCGCCGACCGGCCCAAGGGCATCATCGCCAACCCGAACTGCACCACCATGGCCGCCATGCCCGTGCTGCGCCCGCTGCACGAGGAGGCCGGGCTCGCCGCCCTCGTCGTCTCCACCTACCAGGCCGTGTCCGGCAGCGGCGTGGCCGGCGTGGCCGAGCTGCAGGACCAGGCCGCCAAGGTCGTCGACGGCGCCTCGGCGCTCGCCCACGACGGCTCGGCCGTCGAGTTCCCCGAGCCCAAGGTCTACCAGCGGCCGATCGCGTTCAACGTGGTGCCGCTCGCCGGCTCCATCGTCGACGACGGCTCCAACGAGACCGACGAGGAGCAGAAGCTCCGCCACGAGAGCCGCAAGATCCTCGGCATCCCCGAGCTCAAGGTGGCCGGCACCTGCGTGCGCGTTCCGGTCTTCTCCGGCCACTCGCTGCAGATCAACGCCCGCTTCGAGCGTCCGATCAGCCCCGAGCGCGCCGCCGAGCTGCTCGCCGCCGCCCCGGGTGTCGAGCTGTCCGACATCCCCACCCCGCTCCAGGCCGCCGGTCGGGACCCGAGCTACGTCGGCCGCATCCGGGCCGACGAGACGGTGGAGCACGGGCTGTCGCTGTTCGTCTCCAACGACAACCTGCGCAAGGGCGCCGCGCTCAACGCCGTCCAGCTGGCCGAGCTGGTCGCCGCCGAGCTGAAGGGCTGAGACCCGGGCGAGCCGAAGGGCCGGGACGCCTGCGAGCCGTAGGGCCGGGACCCCGAAAGCGCAGCCCGCGTGACGTTTGGCGGGCCCCGTCGTTGAACGGGGCCCGCCTTTGCTTTCTATTGGGAGGGCCGTTGCGCGACCGCGACGTCCCCCGGGGTTCGGCGCGCGAACCATGGGGAAAAGGTGAGCCAACGATCGGGCGGTCGCGGAAGCCCCCTCACCCACCGCGTCCGTTCCCCGGGCGGACCGCGCCCACCTGGCCTGACCCGAGGGCGAGCGGAAAGAGGTGCGCGATGGATCGCTGTGTCGTTCTGGTGGATGCCGGATACCTGCTGGGCGCCGCCGCCAGCCTGCTCGCCGGCGACCCGTCCCGCTCCCGGGTCACCGTCGACCACACCGCGCTGATCACCGCGCTGCGCGAACGCGCCGAGGCCGAGACCGGGCTCCCACTGCTGCGGATCTACTGGTTCGACGCCGCCCCCGACCGGCGCCCGATGCCCGAACACCGGCGGCTGCGGGTCCTGCCCCGGGTGACCGTCCGGCTCGGCGCCCTCACCCGCGCGGAGGGCCGCTGGGTGCAGAAGGGCGTGGACGCCGCCATGCACGCGGAGCTCTCCGAGCTCGCCCGCAACCGGGCCTGCGCCGACGTCGTGCTGATCACCGGCGACGGGGACCTCCTGCCCGGCATGATGTCCGCCAAGGAGCACGGCGTCGTCGTCCACCTGTGGGCCCTCCAGGCCGCCGACGGCGACTTCAACCAGTCCGAGGACCTCGTCGGCGAGGCGGACGAACGGCGGGTCCTCGACCGCGAGTGGATCGAGAACTCGTTCAGCCTCCGCGAGACCGCGAACGTCTTCCCCGCCCCCGGCCAGGGCCCCCGGCAGGAGATCGCCAAGATCCTCGCCGCACCGCCCGCCGCACCCCCGGCCGCCGTGCCGCCCACCGGGCCCGTACCGGTCCGCCCGGCCGCCGGCGCGCCCGCGCCCGTCGCCCCCGCCGCCACCAACGGGCGGCCGCAGCCGGCCACCGCGCTCAAGGTCGTGCCCACCCCCAAGGACCTCGCCGGGCGCACCGCCGCCGCGCCCGTCGCCACCGCGAACGGCAGCGCCGCCCACACCGGCCCGGTGCTGCGCTGGTCCTCCGACCGCGGCTGGGTCGACCGGCCCGCCCCCGAGCCCGCCGTCACCGCCGGCGACAGCCTGCCGACGCTCGCCCAGCTCACCACCGCCGAACAGCGCTGGGCCGACCGCGAGGAGGACATCACCTCCATCGGCGGCGACGCCCACGAGGTCGGGCAGGTCTTCGCCCGCCGCTGGAGCGAGCGCCTCGGCGACGTCGAGCGGCTCACCGTGCTGTGGCCCGACTACCCGCGCATCCCGCACCGCGTCGACGGCGAACTCCTGCGCTACGCGGCCCGGTTCGGGCTGCTCGCGCACAAGGACGACCAGATCGACGAGCACGACAGGTACGCGATCCGGGCCGGGTTCTGGAAGGAGCTCGCGTCCCGGGTGCCGGGCGGGTCGATGGTCGTCGACGACTGAGGGCGCGGCCGGTCCCGGGCGTCGCACGGCGGGCGGGAGTCCGCAGGCAGGCCCGACGGGCCCCCTTGTCCGGTTCGCCCGTGTGAGCGCGTAAAGTCGTCCGTCGTGAACGAGACGGCGGCAGGGCGAGCACCCAGGGGCGGCCTGCCGTGCTGCGCCGTCCGCGACCTGGTGAAGACCTACCGCGCCGGACGCGGCTCCGCGGCCACCGGCATCCGGGCCAACGACGGGATCACGCTGACCGTCCGGACGGGTGAGATCTTCGGGCTGCTCGGGCCCAACGGCGCCGGCAAGTCCACTCTCGTGCGCCAGCTCTGCGGGCTGCTGCGCCCCGACTCCGGCTCGATCGAACTCTTCGGGCACGACGTCGTGCGCCACCCCGAGCTGGCCGCCCGCCTGCTCGGGTACCTCGGGCAGGAGTCCACCGCCCTCGACGAACTGACCGTCGCGCTCGCCGCCGAGACCACCGGACGGCTGCGCGGGCTCAGCCGGGCGCAGGCCCGGGCCGAGGCCGGCGAGGTGCTGACCGAACTGGGGCTGGAGCCGATCGCCGGCCGGCCGCTCGCCAAGCTCTCCGGCGGGCAGCGCCGCCTCGCGTGCTTCGGCGCCGCGCTGGTGGGGGAGCGGCCGCTGCTGGTGCTCGACGAGCCCACCACCGGGATGGACCCCGTCGCCCGCCGCGCCGTCTGGGCCGCCGTCGACCGGCGCCGGGCCGAGCGCGGCACCACCGTGCTGCTCGTCACCCACAACGTCATCGAGGCGGAGACCGTCCTCGACCGGGTCGCCGTGGTCGACGAGGGACGGGTCATCGCCTGCGACACGCCGGGCGGGCTCAAGGCCCTCGTGGACGGCGACGTCCGGCTCGACCTGGTGTGGCGGGACGAGGCCCCGGTCGGGGTGCCGGCCGTCGCCGAGCTCGCCGAACGGGCCGAGCGCACCGGCCGCCGCTGGACCGTGCGCACCAGCCCCGAGCAGGCCCGCGAACTCGTCGCCGCCGTCACCACCGGCCCGGCCTTCGCCGCCCTCGACGACTTCACCCTCGCCACGCCGAGCCTTGAGGACGCCTACCTCAAGCTGGGCGGCCGCCACGGAGGACTGGCCAAGTGACGCTGCTCTCGGTGCCGCCCCGGACCGCCGCCGACCCGGGCCCCGCGCCCGCCCCGCTCGCCCCCGCGGCGCGGCTGCTGCCCGCGCTCGCGGCCGTCTACCGGGCACAGCTCGCCCGCGCCCGGGTGGCGCGGATCCCGCTGCTGTTCGTGGCGACGTTCCAGTCCCTCGGCATCCTCGTGATGATGCGGGGCGTCGTCGACCCCGGGCAGAACTCGGCCGCGCGGTCGGTGGTCGCCGGGTCCAGCGTGCTGGTGGTGGCGTTCGTCGCGCTCAACCTGCTCGCGCAGTACTTCGGGAAGCTGCGGGCCACCGGCGGCCTCGACCACTACGCGACGCTGCCGGTGCCGGCGGCCTCCGTGGTGCTGGGCGCGGCCGGGGCGTACGCGTCGTTCACGCTGCCCGGCACGGTGGTGACGGCGGCGGTGGGCGCGGTCATGTTCGGGCTGCCGCTCGGCCAGCTGTGGGTGCTGCTCGCGGTGGTGCCGCTCGCCGGGGCCGCGCTGTCCGGGCTCGGTGCGGCCTGCGGGCTGCTCGCGCCGCGGCAGGAGATCGCCACCATGCTCGGGCAGCTCGGGATGTCCGCGGCGCTGCTGCTCGGCGTCCTGCCGGTGGACCACCTGCCGCAGCCGGTGCTGTGGCTGCGCGACCTGCTGCCGTCCACGTACGGCGTGGAGGCCTTCGCCCGTACGTTCACGGCCGACCCGGACTGGGCGCTGGTCGCGGGGGACCTCGCGGTCTGCGCGGGGGTGGGCGTCGTGTCGCTGGCGATCGCCACCTGGGCGTACCGGCGGGCCGTCTCCCGGTAGGGCGCACGGCCGCGGCACCCGGGCGGCGGTCCCTCCGGGGCGCGATCGTGAAACGATGGGGTCCGTGACCGTACCGAACACACCTCCGGATCCCACCCGCGACGACGTGCCCGCGGTGCCGGACGCCAACCCGTTCGCGCCGCCGCAGACCCACGACGTCGCCGGGCTGCCGCCGCTCCCGGAGGGGATCGGGGGCGTCTCCAAGGCCGAGAGCTCGCCGGTGGACCGGCTGATGTCGGAGCTGCGGATCGGTGCCGCGACGGTGGTCGTGTGCGCGGTCCTCGGGCTCGCCATGGCCGGGCTGTGGGCCTGGCTGGCGCCCAAGGTGCCGCTGGTCGTCGACGGGGACCGGATCCTGTACGCCGACCCCGAGGGCGAGCAGCGCGCCGGGGCCGACGCGGTGTTCGTGCTCGTCGGGCTCGGCATGGGGATCGTCACGGCGCTCGGGGCCTTCCTCGTCACGCGCCGCCGCGGCGGGGGCATCTCGGTCGCGGTGGGGCTGGCCGTCGGCGGGCTGCTCGGCTCGCTCGGCGCCTGGCGGCTCGGGCGGTCGTTCGGACCCAGCCACGACCTGATCGGGGAGGCCCGGCGGGTCGGCAACGGGGGACGCTTCTACGCGGACATCGACCTGGGGGCGCACGGCGCCCTGCTGGCCTGGCCGATGGCGGCGATGGTGCTGCTGCTCCTGCTGTCGGCGGCGTTCGGCAAGCGCGAGGAGGACCCGCCGCCGTACTGGGCGGGGCCGTACGGGCAGCCTCCGCTGGAGGGGCCGGTCGGGCAGGCCGGGCTGGACGGGCACGCGGGGCCGGACGTGAAGGACGGGCCGGCGGGGGAGCAGGGCGGGGCTGACGGCCGGCGGCCGGGTCTCGGGTAGCGGCTCTTCCAGGCCGCCTCAGCGGGCGATGGGGGCGGTCGTCGCCTTGGTCAGGGTGATCAGGTCGGTCGGGGCCAGTTCCACTTCCAGGCCCCTGCGGCCCGCCGACACGTAGATCGTCGGGTGCGTCATCGCGCCCTCGTCGACGACCGTCCGCAGCGGGCGGCGCTGGCCCAGCGGGGAGATGCCGCCGCGGACGTAGCCGCTGCTGCGTTCGGCGGCGGCCGGGTCGGCCATGGCGGCGCGCTTGCCGCCCACGGCGGCGGCCAGCGCCTTGAGGTCGAGCTGGCCGGCGACCGGGACCACGCCGACGGTCAGGACGCCGTCCACGTCGGCGACCAGGGTCTTGAAGACCCGTTCGGCGGGGACGCCCATGGCCTCGGCGGCCTCGCCGCCGTAGGAGGCGGCGGCCGGGTCGTGCTCGTAGGAGTGCACGGTGAACGGGACGGCGGCGGTCTCCAGGGCGACGGTGGCCGGGGTGCCCTGGCCGCCCTTCTTCGGCTTCCTGGCCACGGGAGCTCCTCGGGTCACACGGGGTTCGGCGGAGGTCAGTTGGGGCTGAACGACTGGCGGGTCAGGTCCACCGCGGGCAGCGACGGCAGCCAGCTGAGCACGGCCGTCTCGCGGCGCAGCAGGTCGAGTTCGGTGCGCAGCCGCTGGGCGGTGTCGGGGCAGGCCAGCAGCCGCTGCTTGACCGGCGTCTCGAACACCGAGGCGGCGGCGACCAGGTAGGAGAGCACCTGCGGGTCGTCGGGGAGCTCCTGGTGGCCGACGGTGCTGGCCTCGCGGGCGCCGGCCAGCCGCTTCTGGTAGGCGCGGAACGCCCGCTCGACCTCGGCGGCGAGGGCGCCGGAGCCCTCGCCGGGCCGCTCCTCGATCGGCTCGATCTCACCGGTCAGGTACGGACCGGAGGCGTCCACGTCGCGCAGCAGGAACCGGGTGGTGCCGGTGACCAGGAGCTCGTACCGGCCGTCGGGCTGGTCCTGGACGGAGGCGACGTCGGCGACGCAGCCGACGCGGTGGATCGCCTCCAGGGCGTCCCCGGTGAACGTGCCGAGGCCGTCCAGCGGGCCCGCCGGGCCCTCGTCGGGGCGGACCGGGGCGACCTCGCGGCCGTCCTTGATCGCGAGCACGCCGAAGCGGCGCGGCTCGTCCTCCGGCTGTTCGAGCAGGTCGGCGACGAGACGGCGGTAGCGCTCCTCGAAGACGTTCAGGGGCAGCACGAGGCCCGGGTAGAGCACGGTGTTCAGCGGGAAGAGCGGCAGCCGTTCTGTCACGGCCGACAGCGTAGTTCCCCGGGCCCCGGCCTTGTCGCGGGGTTTGTCACGGGGTTCGTCGCGGTCGGCCGCGCCGGAGTCCGGCTCACCCGCGCTGGAGCATCCGCGTGGCGCCCGCGACGACGGTGGTGGCGAGCAGCCAGCCGACCACGACGAGGCCGGCGGAGACCCACTGGGCGAGGCCGCCGGGGTTCCACGCGCCCTGGTTGAGGTCGACGATCGGCAGGAGCTGGTTGAGCGTGTACAGCACCGGGTTCCAGTTCGGGCGCTCGTCGGCCTTCAGCGGGTTGAGCGGGTGGGTGGCGAAGAACACGCTGCCGAGGGCCCAGGCGAGGAGCAGCCACAGGGCGGCGCGGCCGGGGCGGAATCCGTAACCGACGCTGACGTCCTGGACGGTGCCCCAGATCCGGGCGGGCAGCGGGAGCGTCTCGCGGCGGCGGCGCTGCTTGGCGTAGAGCACCTCGCGGGCGTCGTCGTCGGCGCCGTCGCGGCGCATGGCCGCGGCGAGCTGCTCGTAGGACTCGGGCTGGAAGTCGACGGTGGAGCCCTCCAGCCAGGCGATGCGCTGCTGGACGGTGAACGGCGCGGCCGGGCGCAGGACCTCGTAGGTGAAGCCGGTGAGGCCGAGGTGCTTGCCGAGCGGCCAGGCGTCCGGGGTGTCGACGAGGTTGCCGACCCGGGCGCGGGAGAGCGAGACCGGGCCGGTGGGCCGCATGCGGCAGGTGAAGCGCAGTTCGGGGGTGTGGATGCGGCGCAGCGAGAGCTCGTCGTCGCCGTCCAGGTGGAACTCGCCCGAGATCAGGCAGGCGCCGTCGAAGCGGGCGTCGGACAGCCGCACCTGGCCGTGGGCGCGGAACGGGGTGCTGGGGGCGCCGGCCGGCGCGGTCTGGCCGTAGCCGGAGCCGTAGTAGCCGCGGGAGCCGAACCAGCCGCCGTCGGCGGAGCTGGTGAGGTAGGCGGTGTGGCCGACGGTGATCCGGACGGCGTTGAGGCAGATCCGGTTGTCCGGGACGGCGTGGAGCTGGGCGCCGCGCAGCGAGAGCCGGCCGCCGATGCGGGCGGTGCGCAGGCTGAGCTCGCCGTGGACCTCGATCCGGTCGGCCTCGAAGTCCTGGTGGACGGTCATGCCGTCGGCGGAGAGCGCGCGTCCGTAGCGGTCGGAGCCGAGGCGGGTCACGTTGAGCAGCAGGTCGGTGCCGATCTTGGCGTCGGTGAGCCGGACGCCCTCCGGTATGCGGCAGCGCGCGAGGTGGAGGTCGCCGGTGGTGGCCAGCCGGGAGGCCTCCAGGCGGGGTATCAGGCAGTCGACCATCCGGACGGTGCTGGCCTCGGCCTCGGACATCAGGACCTTGTGCTCGAAGCGGCAGCCGTACAGCTCGACGTACTGGTTGATCCGGCCGCCGGCGAGGTTGAGCGCGCCGGTGACGTTGACGCCGTTCATCCGCAGGGAGGAGACCCGGCCCGGGGCGGCGGTGGGGCCGGCCAGCAGCAGGCGGGCCAGGACCTCGGCGCGGACGGTGCGCTCGGAGCCCCATTCGGCGTCGCCGTAGGGGTCGTCCTCGGCTGATTTCCGGGCCCGGCGGTCGAAGACGTCCCCCTGGCGGAAGGCCTCCCAGAGTTCCTTTTCCGTGTCGGTCCAGTCCTCCGGCGCGCGCTCCGCCATGCTTTCCCCCGTCCCCCCGGTCGTCTCGCCTTTCGTATCACGGAGTGAAATGCGGGACCAGTGGTTTCGGCCACTCCTTACACTGGGTGGCGTGATCTCTCGAATCGACCTCCGCGGCTCGCTGGACGACCCGCGTGACCTGCTGCCCCGTGCCGAGTTCGACGTGGCGGCCGCCCTGGAGAAGGTGCGGCCGATCGCCGAGGACGTGCACCATCGCGGGGTCGCGGCGCTGATCGAGATCACCGAGCGCTTCGACGGCGTCCGGCTGGAGTCGACCCGTGTCCCGGCCGAGCAGCTCACCGAGGCCCTGGAGACGCTGGACCCGAAGGTGCGCGCCGCGCTGGAGGAGTCGATCCGCCGCGCCCGGGCCGTGCACGCGGACCAGCGCCGCACCGGGCACACCACGCAGGTGGTGCCGGGCGGCACCGTCACCCAGCGCTGGGTGCCGGTGGACCGGGTCGGGCTGTACGTGCCGGGCGGGCTGGCGGTGTACCCGTCGTCCGTCGTGATGAACGTCGTGCCGGCCCAGGAGGCGGGCGTCCGGGGCATCGCCGTCACCTCGCCGCCGCAGAAGGAGTTCGGCGGCCGGGTGCACCCGACGATCCTGGCGGCCTGCGCGCTGCTCGGCGTGGACGAGGTGTACTCCGTCGGCGGCGCCCAGGCGGTCGCGATGTTCGCGCTCGGCACCGAGGAGTGCGCGCCGGTGAACATGGTCACCGGCCCGGGCAACATCTACGTCGCCGCCGCCAAGCGCTACTTCGCCGGCCGGATCGGCATCGACTCCGAGGCCGGCCCGACCGAGATCGCCGTCCTCGCCGACGACAGCGCGCTGCCGTCCGACGTCGCCGCCGACCTGATCAGCCAGGCCGAGCACGGCCCGACCTCCGGCTCGGTGCTGGTCACCGACTCGCCGGCGCTGGCCGACGCGGTCGAGGCCGAGCTGGCCGTGCAGGTCGCGCGGACCAAGCACGGCGAGCGCGTCGCCGAGGCGCTCGGCGGCCGGCAGTCCGGCATCATCCTGGTCGACGACCTGGAGCAGGGCCTGACCGTCGTCAACGCCTACGCCGCCGAGCACCTGGAGATCCAGACCCGGGACGCGCACGCGGTGGCCGCGAAGGTCCGCAACGCGGGCGCGATCTTCATCGGCCGCTGGACGCCCGTCTCGCTGGGCGACTACGCGGCCGGCTCCAACCACGTCCTGCCCACCGGCGGCTGCGCCTGCCACTCGTCCGGCCTGTCGGTGCAGACCTTCCTGCGCGGCGTCCAGGTCGTCGAGTACGACCGGGACGCGCTCGCGGACATCGCCGCGCACGTCGTCAACCTGGCCGACGCGGAAGACCTGCCGGGGCACGGCGACGCCATCAAGGCTCGGTTCGATTGGACGGTTCCCGGCTCGTGACGCGCACCACTCGCATTGACGACCTTCCCATCCGGGACGAGCTGCGGGGCCAGTCTCCGTACGGCGCGCCGCAGTTGGACGTGCCGGTACAGCTCAACACCAACGAGAACCCGTACCCGCTGCCGGAGGAACTGGTCGCCCGGATCGCCGAGCGGGTCGCCGAGGCCGCCCGGGGGCTCAACCGCTACCCCGACCGCGACGCGGTCGAGCTGCGCGAGGGGCTCGCGGCCTACCTGAGTCGCACCACCGGCTTCCCGGTGGCCCGCGAGCAGGTCTGGGCCGCCAACGGCTCCAACGAGGTGCTCCAGCAGCTCCTCCAGACCTTCGGCGGCCCCGGCCGCCGCGCGCTCGGCTTCGAGCCGTCCTACTCGATGCACGCCCTCATCTCCCGGGGCACCGGCACCGAGTGGATCTCCGGCCCGCGCAACGACGACTTCACCATCGACGTGGACGCGGCCGTCGCCACGATCGCCGAGCACAGGCCCGACGTGGTCTTCGTCTGCTCGCCGAACAACCCCACGGGCACCGCGGTGGCCGCCGACGTCGTGCTGCGCCTGTACGAGGCCGCCCAGGCGGCCCGGCCCAGCCTGGTCGTCGTCGACGAGGCCTACGTCGAGTTCTCGCACCGCGCCTCGCTGCTGCCGCTCATTGAGGGCCGCCCCAACCTGGTGGTCACCCGCACCATGTCCAAGGCCTTCGGCGCGGCCGGCCTGCGCCTCGGCTACCTGGCCGCCGACGCGGCCGTGGTGGACGCGGTCCAGCTGGTCCGCCTGCCCTACCACCTGTCGGCCGTCACCCAGGCCACCGCGCTGGCCTGCCTGGAGCACACCGACACCCTGCTCGGGTACGTCGGGCGGCTCAAGGAGGAGCGCGACCGCCTGGTGGACTCGCTGCGCGGGCTCGGCCTGGAGGTGACCGACTCGGACGCCAACTTCGTCCAGTTCGGCCGCTTCGCCGACACCCACGCCGTCTGGCAGGCCATCCTCGACCAGGGCGTCCTGGTCCGTGACAACGGTGTCCCGGGGTGGCTGCGCGTCACCGCCGGCACGCCGGCCGAGAACGACGCCTTCCTGGACGCCGTTCGCACTGTGATCAAGGAGCTGTAACCCCGTATGTCCCGCATCGGACGCGTTGAGCGCACCACCAAGGAGACCTCGGTCCTGGTCGAGATCGACCTCGACGGCACCGGCAAGACCGACATCTCCACGGGCGTCGGGTTCTACGACCACATGCTCGACCAGCTCGGTCGCCACGGTCTGTTCGACCTCACCGTCAAGACCGACGGCGACCTGCACATCGACACCCACCACACCATCGAGGACACCGCCCTCGCGCTCGGCGCCGCCTTCAAGCAGGCGCTCGGCGACAAGGTCGGCATCTACCGCTTCGGCAACTGCACGGTGCCGCTGGACGAGTCGCTCGCCCAGGTCACCGTCGACCTCTCCGGCCGCCCCTACCTGGTGCACACCGAGCCGGAGCACATGGCGCCGATGATCGGCAGCTACGACACCACGATGACCCGGCACATCCTGGAGTCCTTCGTGGCCCAGGCGCAGATAGCCCTCCACGTCCACGTGCCGTACGGTCGCAACGCGCACCACATCGTCGAGTGCCAGTTCAAGGCGCTCGCACGGGCCCTGCGCTACGCCTCCGAGCGCGACCCGCGCGCGGCCGGCATCCTCCCCTCGACCAAGGGTGCACTGTGAGCAAGACCGCCGTGGCTCTCCTCTTCGTCGGCCTCTTCCTGGCCGGCGGGGTGATCTCGTTCTGGAAGCAGAAGCTGCCGAAGGGCGTCATCCTGGTGCTCGCGATCGGCTCCGTGATGTGCCTGGCCGCCGGCGCCATGCGCCTGTAGTGCGCGCGTACGCAGAGAGACTGGACACCTGAACATGGGCAAGAACGTCGTCGTCCTCGACTACGGATCGGGCAACCTGCGCTCCGCGCAGCGGGCCCTGGAGCGCACCGGCGCGAACGTCACCGTGACCTCCGACTTCGACACGGCGATGGCCGCGGACGGCCTGCTCGTTCCCGGCGTCGGCGCCTTCGAGGCGTGCATGCGCGGCCTCAAGTCGGTCCGCGGCGAGTGGATCATCGGCCGCCGGCTCGCCGGGGGCCGCCCGGTCATGGGCATCTGCGTCGGCATGCAGATCCTCTTCGAGAAGGGGGTCGAGCACGGCGTGGAGACGGCCGGCTGCGACGAGTGGCCGGGCACCGTCGAGCCGCTGGACGCCCCGGTCGTGCCGCACATGGGCTGGAACACCGTGGACGTGCCCGAGGGCAGCCGGATGTTCGCCGGCCTCGACCCGCAGACCCGCTTCTACTTCGTGCACTCCTACGGCGTGCGGCACTGGGAGCTGGAGGCGCACAGCGCGCGCATCCACGCCCCGCTCGTCACCTGGGCCACCCACGGGCAGCCGTTCGTCGCGGCCGTCGAGAACGGGCCGCTGTGGGCCACCCAGTTCCACCCCGAGAAGTCCGGCGACGCCGGCGCCGCCCTGCTGACCAACTGGGTCAACACCCTCTGACCGTCTGAGAGTTGTTACTGATGAGCCTTGAGCTGCTGCCTGCCGTCGATGTCCGGGACGGCCAGGCCGTCCGTCTGGTCAAGGGCGCCTCCGGCACCGAGACCTCCTTCGGCGAGCCGCTCGCCGCCGCACTCGCCTGGCAGAACGCCGGCGCCGAGTGGCTGCACCTGGTCGACCTGGACGCCGCCTTCGGGACCGGGAGCAACTACGAGCTGCTGCGCGAGGTCACCGGCCGGCTGGACATCAAGGTCGAGCTGTCCGGCGGCATCCGCGACGACGAGTCGCTCGCCCGCGCCCTCGCCACCGGCTGCACCCGCGTCAACCTCGGCACCGCCGCCCTGGAGGCCCCCGAGTGGGTCGCCAAGGCCATCGCCGAGCACGGCGACAAGATCGCGGTCGGCCTCGACGTCGTCGGCACCACCCTGCGCGGCCGCGGCTGGACCCGCGACGGCGGGCAGCTCTTCGACGTCCTGGACCGCCTGAACCAGGAGGGCTGCGCCCGCTACGTCGTCACCGACGTCAACCGCGACGGCACCCTCACCGGCCCCAACCTCCAGCTGCTGAGCGACGTCTGCGCCGCCACCGACCGCCCGGTCGTCGCCTCCGGCGGCGTCTCCTCGCTGGACGACCTGCGCGCCATCGCCGGCCTCGTCGGCGAGGGTGTCGAGGGCGCCATCGTGGGCAAGGCACTGTACGAGCAGAAGTTCACCCTCGAAGAGGCCCTGGCGGCGGTTTCGGGCTGATGCCGCCGATGTCGGGCCGGCGTCGGGCCGAGGTGAGGCCGACGTCGCCGATGACGGAAGAGACGGTTACAGGATGACGGAACGTCGGATCGTACGCGGCCGGGTCGCCGGATTCTCC
Source organism: Kitasatospora sp. NPDC057936 (assembly GCF_042887525.1). Taxonomy (NCBI): domain Bacteria; kingdom Bacillati; phylum Actinomycetota; class Actinomycetes; order Kitasatosporales; family Streptomycetaceae; genus Kitasatospora; species Kitasatospora sp. NPDC057936. The sequence goes on along the minus strand of NZ_JBHVPD010000100.1, from coordinate 7,436 downwards.
CCCTGGGAGGACGAGTTCGGCTACTCGCGCGCGGTCGTTGCGGGCGACCACGTGCACGTGGCCGGCTCCACCGCCTGGGTGGACGGCCGGATCGAGCACGAGGGCGACCCGTACGGGCAGACGCTCGCCGCGTTCGGCGTCGGGCTCACGGCCCTGGCCGCGTACGGTCTGACGGCGGACGACGTCGTCCGCACCCGGATGTACATCACCCACGTCCGCGACGCCGAGGAGGTGGGCCGCGCCCACCGTCAGCTCTTCGACGCCGCCCGCCCGGTGGCCACCATGGTGGTGGTCGAGGGCCTGATCGACTCCCGGATGATGGTCGAGGTCGAGATCGACGCGTACCGCACCGGGCTGGCAAAGACCCTGGAAGCCCCGGAAGGCAATCAGCCGTGACCCTTGCAGTACGTGTCATCCCCTGCCTGGACGTCGACGCCGGGCGGGTGGTCAAGGGCGTCAACTTCCAGAACCTGCGCGACGCCGGCGACCCGGTCGAGATGGCCAAGCTCTACGACGCCGAGGGCGCCGACGAGCTCACCTTCCTCGACATCACCGCCTCCTCCGGCGACCGCGAGACCACCTACGACGTGGTCCGCCGCACCGCCGAGCAGGTGTTCATCCCGCTCACCGTCGGCGGCGGCATCCGCGCCGTCGAGGACGTCGACAAGCTGCTGCGGGCCGGCGCGGACAAGGTGGGCGTCAACACCGCGGCCATCGCCAGGCCGGAGCTCGTGCGGGAGATCGCCCAGCGGTTCGGGCGGCAGGTGCTGGTGCTGTCGGTCGACGCCCGGCGCTGCCCTCCCGGCACCGAGACCGAGTCCGGCTTCGAGGTCACCACGCACGGCGGGCGCCGCGGCACCGGCCTCGACGCGGTCGAATGGGCGGGCCGCGCGGCCGAGTTGGGCGCGGGCGAGATCCTGCTCAACTCGATGGACGCCGACGGCACCAAGGACGGCTACGACCTGGACCTGATCCGGGCCGTGCGCAAGGCCGTCTCCGTGCCGGTGATCGCCTCCGGCGGCGCCGGCAAGCTCGCCGACTTCGCCCCGGCCGTCGAGGCGGGCGCGGACGCGGTGCTCGCGGCGAGCGTCTTCCACTTCGGGGACCTGCGGATCGGCGAGGTCAAGAACGCGCTGCGGGAGGCCGGGCACCCGGTGCGGTGACGCGTTCTGCGCGTCGAGGAGGGCCCGCCACCGTCCCTGGTGGCGGGCCCTGCTCGTTGTGCCGCTACTGCCGGGGCTCGCCCTTGATCAGCGCGAAGGGGGCGCCGTTCGGGTCCGCGAGCCAGGCGATCCGGCCGACGTTCTCCACGTCCGCGGCGGGCATCAGCACCGTGCCGCCGGCCGCCGTCGCCTTGGCGATCAGCGCGTCCACGTCGTCGGCGGCGAAGTACGGCGTCCAGGCGGACGGCTGGGCCGCGTCCATCACCGGGGCGATGCCGCCGAAGCTCGTCTCCTGCTGGTCGCCCTCGGCGGTCGAGATCACCCGGTAGCTCATGCCCGGGGACGGCTCGAAGTTCTCCACCCGCCAGCCGAACAGGGTCTCGTAGAACGCGAAGCCGGCGTCCTGGTCGGAGGTGTGCAGTTCGGACCAGCACATGGTCCTGTCGGTCGAGACGGCGTCCAGGCCCTTGGTGTTGCCGGCCTCCCACAGCGCGAACCGGGCACCCTGCGGGTCGGTGACCTGGGCGAAGCGGCCCTCGCCCATGACGTCCATCGGCGGGACGAGCACCGTGCCGCCGGCCTGCTCGGCGGTCTTGACGGCGGCGTCCACGTCGGGGGTGCGGAAGTACGTCGTCCAGGTGGACTGGTCGCCCTCGTCGAGCGGGCCGACGGCGCCGACGGTCTTGCCGTCCAGCTGGAGGAAACCGTAGCCGCCCGTCTCCGGGCCGGCCGACTGGAACGTCCAGCCGAAGACCTTGTCGTAGAACTCGGCGGTGGCGGGGATGTCCGGGCTGCCCAGGTCGATCCAGCAGGGCGAACCGGCGGGGAAGTCGGTGGTGAGCATGAGGTGGTGCCCCTTCGACGGAGAACTGACCGGAGCGGTTTCCGACAGGCGCGCGCACGCCCCCTCCCCGGCCACCTGAGAGTCTGCACCGGGCCACTGACAATCGCAGCCGGGACGGGATGGGGCGGGTCGGGCCGGTCCCTCGAACGGGGCATCCCCGGCGATGCCGAGGCCCGTGCGCGGGAAGTCGGCGCGGTCGACTTCCCGCACGTGGTCGGCCGGTTCCGGACGGGCGGCCGGGTGTCGTCGTCGCGCGGGTGCGTTCGGGGTGTTGCCCGCCGGCATGTCGGCGGGCAACACCGCGGATCATCGGGCGCGCTACCGAGGGGGCAGGGGCAGGGCGTGGCGGAGGGCCTCGACGGCGTCCGAGGGGCCGTCGACGGTGAGGGTCGTGCGGGCGCCGCGGCCGTAGGTGAAGAGGATCAGGTCGGCCGGCTCGCCGGTGATGCGGACGACCGGGGCGCCGGTGGGGCCGGCGGTGACGGTGCGGCCGTCGGGGTGGTGGAGTTCGAGGCGGACGGGGGAGCGGCGGCCGGCTTCGAAGCGGGCGAGGAGGGGGAGGCGGCGCCACAGGGCCTCGGAGCGGCCGGGCGGGACGGGGTGGGGGGTCCAGTCGTCGGCCGCTCGCAGGACGTCCTCGGCGTGCACGAAGTACTCGACGGTGTTGGCCGCTTCGTCCGCGCCGGGGAGCGCGAAGAAGGAGAACACCGGCGGGCCGGAGCGGAAGAGGCCGACCAGCTCGTCGTACGGGCGCTCGGCGTAGGCCGACTGCACCCGGTGGGTCCAGCCCGCGAGGGCGCCGACGCGGATGCCGGGGGCCGCGTCCGCCCGGCGTTCGCGGATCACCAGGTGGGCGGCGAGGTCGCGGGTGGTCCACCCGGCGCAGAGGGTGGGGGCGTCCGGCCCGGCGGCGGCCAGGAGTTCGGCGAGGCGGTGACGCTCGGCGAGGGCGTGGTTCGACATGGCGTCACCTTAGAACGTGGTGGGCTCAGCGGAGGTGGCCGGTGAGCTTGGGGCCGCCCTGGCGGTTGCTGAGGGTCAGCGCGCACGTGTAGTCCCGCCAGCCCTGCTGGTAGTTGGCCATGGTCGGGCCGACCGGGCGGCCGTAGTAGGTGCGGGCGTCGCCCTGGCGGGCCTTGGCGGCGGTCTCGGCGGCCTTGCAGCCGTCGAGGATCGCGAGGTTGATCTTGAGGTCGCCGGTGAGGCCCTCGGGCAGCTTGAGGTCGGCGATCACCTCGCCGTCGTGTTCGCCGGTGCAGGGCCGTTCCTCGGACCGGACGATCGCCGGACTGAGCTGCGGGTGGTCGAAGCAGGTGCCGACCGGGAAGAAGGCGTACGGCGGGGTGGGGGTCGGGGTGGGCGTGGGCGTCGGGGTGGGGGCCGGTGTCGCGGTGGCCGTGGCCGTGGGGGTGGGCGGGGGAGGTGCGGCGGCCGGCTTCTTGTCGTCGGGCCAGAGCATGACGGTCGCCACCACCGCGAGCAGGGCGACGAGGACCGCCGCGACGGTGAGGACCAGGCCGCGGGACGGGCGCGGGTCGGCGGCTGCGGACGGCGGCTGCTCGGAGGTCATGGCCATGAGGATGGCCCAAACCGGTGCTCCGCGGCAGGTGGTTGGCCGAACTCGTCCCCCCATTGGGTAGGCTCCCGGGCGGCACGACACGATCCCGGGAGTTGGGAATGCGCGTCGGAATCACCGGACACCAGGGCCTGTCGGGCGGCATCACGGAGATGCTGGTCCGCGGCGACCTCTGGCAGCTGGTCACCACCTTCGGCTCGTACGAGCTCGTCGGCGTCACCTGCGCCGACGAGGGGCCGGACACCTGGTTCGCCCGGTCCGTCCTGGAGCACGGCGGCAAGCTGGAGATCATCGTCCCCGCGAGCGCGCCGCTCGTCGGCCGCGCCGACGACCACCACCGGGCCACCCGGCTGGAGCTGATGAACGAGGCGAACGCCGTCCACCGGCTGGCCGCGGCCGAGCGCGGGGGCCTCGGCGACGACACCGGGCGGGCGCTGGTCGGCATGATCGACGAGCTGATCGCCGTCTGGGACGGAGAACCGTGGGACGGCGAGCCCGGCAACGGGCCGGCCCGGGTGGCCGCACTGGCTCAGGGGGCCGGGCTGTTCGTCCACCGGATCTGGCCCGCCGGCTGCGAGCGGCCCCGCTGACCTGCGCCGGCCGCGATGCGGACGGCGCACCGGGCGCCCCGGCCGGGCTGACACAATGTCCCCATGTCCACCACACCCGCCGCCCCCGGCACCACCGCCCTGGACCCCGCGATCGCGGCCCGCCTCAAGCGCACCGAGGACGGCCTGCTGCCGGCCATCGCGCAGCAGCACGACACCGGCGAGGTGCTGATGCTCGGCTGGATGGACGACGAAGCGCTGCACCGCACGCTCACCACCGGCCGCTGCACCTACTGGAGCCGCAGCCGCCGCGAGTACTGGGTCAAGGGCGACACCTCCGGGCACGTCCAGGCGGTCAAGTCGGTGGCGCTCGACTGCGACGGCGACACCCTGCTGGTCAAGGTCGACCAGACCGGTGCCGCCTGCCACACCGGCGACCGCACCTGCTTCGACGCCGACGTGCTCCCGCTCGCCTGACCACACCAAAGCCTCCGACCCAGAAGGTGCCGCCCGCCATGGACCTCGAAGCCTTCCGCAAGCTCGCCGTCGACACCCGGGTCATCCCGGTCACCCGCAGGCTCCTCGCGGACGGCCTCACCCCGATCGGCCTCTACCGCAGCCTGGCCGGCGAGCGGCCCGGCACCTTCCTGCTGGAGTCCGCCGAGCAGGGCCGCAGCTGGTCGCGCTACTCCTTCGTCGGCGTGCGCAGCGCCGCCACCCTCACCGTCGGCCCGGACGGCGACGCCCGCTGGCTCGGCGCCCCGCCGGTCGGCATCCCCACCGGCGGGGACCCGCTGGAGGTGCTGCGCGCGGCCCTGGAGGCCCTGCACACCCCCCGGCACTCCGACGACGGCCTGCCGCCGCTCACCGGCGGCCTGGTCGGCTACCTCGGCTACGACGTCGTGCGCCGCCTGGAGAAGCTGCCGGACCTCAACCCGGACGACCTCGGGCTCCCCGAGCTGACGATGCTGCTCGCCACCGACCTCGCCGTGCTGGACCACGTCGACGGCACGGTGCTGCTGATCGCCAACGCCGTCAACCACAACGACCTCGCCAGCGGCGTCGACGAGGCCCACGCGGACGCGGTGGCCCGGCTCGACGCGATGGAGGCGGACCTGCTCAGGCCCGTCGACCCCGGGCTCGCCACCTTCACCCCGGCCGGCCCCGGCGACGTCCGCTCGCCGTTCGGCGGCGCGCCCTACCGGGCCGCGGTGGACGTGATCAAGGAGCGGATCCGGGCCGGCGAGGCCTTCCAGGTCGTGCCCTCGCAGCGCTTCGAGGCGCCCTGCCCGGCCTCCGCGCTGGACGTCTACCGGGTGCTGCGCACCACCAACCCGAGCCCGTACATGTACCTGTTCCGCTTCCCGGGCCCCGACGGCGGCGCGGAGGGCGGCTTCGACGTGGTCGGCTCCAGCCCGGAGGCGCTGGTCAAGGTCACCGACGGCGAGGCGATGCTGCACCCGATCGCCGGCACCCGCCACCGCGGCGCGAGCCCGCACGAGGACGCGGCGCTGGCCGCCGAGCTGCTCGCCGACCCCAAGGAGCGCGCCGAGCACCTGATGCTGGTCGACCTGGGCCGCAACGACCTCGGCCGGGTCTGCGAGCCGGGCAGCGTCGAGGTGGTCGACTTCATGCACATCGAGCGCTACAGCCACGTCATGCACATCGTCTCGACCGTCACCGGCAAGGTGGCGCCCGGGCGGACCGCCTTCGACGTGCTGACGGCGTGCTTCCCGGCCGGCACCCTCTCGGGCGCGCCCAAGCCCCGGGCGATGCGGATCATCGAGGAGCTGGAGCCCACCCGCCGGGGCCTGTACGGCGGCTGCGTCGGCTACCTGGACTTCGCCGGCGACTCCGACACCGCGATCGCGATCCGGACCGCGGTGCTGCGCGACGGCACCGCGTACGTGCAGGCCGGCGCCGGTGTGGTGGCCGACTCCGACCCGCACGGCGAGGACACCGAGTGCCGCAACAAGGCGGCCGCCGTGCTGCGGGCGATCGCCACCGCCAATACGCTGCGGACGCCGGAGCTTTCGTAGCCCCACAGGTACGCAAGGGAGGCGGCCGGGATGTCCGAGGTGCCGCAGGACGAGCGGCGGTGGGTGGCCGTGCTCGCCGCCGCCGTCCAGATCGGGGACCAACTGGCGGGCCACGGAAGGGTGTTGTCGCAGGTCCTGATCGACTTCCGGGCCGCGCCCGGCGGCCTCGCCCCCGACCTGGCGGTGATCGCCCCGGGTGCCGCGCGGGGCGCCGGGGGGCGCTACGACGGGACGTCCGTGGAGGCCGTCCTGGAGGTGGCCGCCCCGGGCGGCGGCCACGGCGCGGCGGCGCGCGCGTACGCGGAGTCCGGGCTGCCGCTGTACGTGGTGGTCGACCCGGTGGCCGGCGTCTGCACCGTGCACACCGCGCCGGCGCCGGGCGGGGTGTACCGGGAGGCCGAACGGGTGCCGATCGGCAACGACCTCTTCCTGCCGCTCGGCGAGCGGACGCTCGTGCTCCAGACCGACGGGTTCGTGGTGGAGCGCCCCACCCCGGGTACGGCCTGAGAACGCGGCCGGGGGATAGTGGACGGGTGAGCGCTGACCAGAACCCCGTACCCGACACCGCCCCGGCCGCGCGGCCGGGCCGGCGCACGCTCGGCGTGATGCTGCTGCTGACCGTGCTGAGCGCCGTCCTGGTGCTGACCGCGGTCGGCCGGGACTGGGCGCAGGGCCGGGCCGGCACCCTGGAGGTGTCCGTCAGCGGCGGCCGGATCTCCGAACTGCCCGGCGGGCTGGCCCTGGTGGGCCTGGCCGCCGCCATCGCGGTGTTCGCGGTGCGCGGCGCCGGACGGCTCGCGGTCGGCGCGCTGACCCTGCTGGCCGGGATCGGCGTGGCCGCCACGGCGGTGGCCGGCGCCGGCGACACCGCCGCGCTGGACGCCGAGGCGGCCCGCAAGCTCGCCCTGGCCGGCTCGACGGCCACGGAGGTCGGCCACAGCGGCTGGCCGTGGGTGGCGGTGGCCGGCGGGGTGCTGCTCGCCGTCGCCGGGCTGCTCACGCTGCGCTTCGGCCGCGGCTGGCCGGCCATGGGCAGCCGCTACGAGGCGCCCACCGGCAAGGCCCCGGTGAAGGGCCCGGCCAGGGGCCCGGCCAAGGGCGCCGCGAAGGGCGCGGACACCCCGGCCGACCTGTGGAAGGCGCTGGACCGCGGCGAGGACCCGACGGCCGTCTAGAAGGCTGATGAAGATCTTGGTGTGATCGGGGCTGCCGCTGTCAGGCGGCAGCCCCGATCTGCCAGGTGGTGCCGTTGTGGGTGAGTCCGAG
>NZ_JBHVPD010000099.1:0-40878 GCF_042887525.1 Kitasatospora sp. NPDC057936 | reverse complement strand
TTCTCCTCGGCCGGAGCCTCGGTGGCCGCCACGGCCTCGGCGACGACGGCCTCGGCGGCCTCGACCACCGCGGCCTCGGCCACGGCAGCCTCGGCGCCCGACGCGCCACCGCGCGAGCGGCGGCGACGACGGCGCGGCGCGGCCTCGCCCTCGGCGCCCTCGACGGCCGGGGCCGTCGCGGCGGACGCGGTCACCGCGGCAGCGGCCTCGCCCTCGGCGCCGACCTCGGAGCCCCGGCGGGTGCGCCGGCGCTCGCGGGTCCGCTTCGGCTTCTCCTCGGCCGCCTCGACGGCCGGGCCGCCCGGACGGCCGGAGCGACCGGAGCCGCCCGAGCCGCCGGAGCCGTTCGAGCCGCCGGAGCCGTTCGAGCCGGCGGACCCGCCGCGGCCACCCCGGCCGGAGCGCGCCCCGCGCCCGCCGGTCTCGCCGAGGTCCTCGACCTCCTCCGCGCCCAGGCCGGCGCGGGTGCGCTCCGAGCGGGGCAGGATGCCCTTGGTGCCCGGCGCGATCTTCAGCAGCTCGTAGAGGTGCGGCGAGGTGGAGTAGGTCTCCTCCGGCTCGTTGAACGGCAGGTCCAGCGCCTTGTTGATCAGCTGCCAGCGCGGGATGTCGTCCCAGTCGACCAGGGTGACGGCGGTGCCGGAGGCGCCGGCCCGGCCGGTGCGGCCGATCCGGTGCAGGTAGGTCTTCTCGTCCTCGGGGCACTGGTAGTTGATGACGTGCGTGACGCCCTCGACGTCGATGCCGCGGGCGGCGACGTCGGTGCACACCAGCACGTCGACCTTGCCGTTGCGGAAGGCCCGCAGGGCCTGCTCGCGGGCGCCCTGGCCGAGGTCGCCGTGGACCGCGCCGGCCGCGAAGCCGCGCTGGGTCAGCTGGTCGGACACGTCGGCGGCGGTGCGCTTGGTGCGGCAGAAGATCATCGCGAGCCCGCGGCCGTCGGCCTGCAGGATGCGCGAGACCATCTCGACCTTGTCCAGCGAGTGCGCGCGGAAGATGTGCTGCTCGATGTTGGCGACGGTCGCGCCGGTGTCGTCCGGCGCGGCGGCCCGGATGTGCGTCGGCTGGCTCATGTACCGGCGGGCGAGGTTGATGACCTGGCCCGGCATGGTGGCCGAGAACAGCAGGGTCTGCCGCTTGGCCGGCAGCATGGTGATGATCTTCTCGACGTCGGGCAGGAAGCCCAGGTCGAGCATCTCGTCGGCCTCGTCCAGGACCAGCGCGCGGACCCTGGACAGGTTGAGCTTCTTCTGGCCGGCCAGGTCGAGCAGGCGCCCCGGGGTGCCGACGACGATGTCGACGCCCTTGGTGAGCGCCTCCACCTGCGGCTCGTACGCCCGGCCGCCGTAGACGGCGAGGACGCGCACGTTGCGGACCTTGCCGGCGGTCTGCAGGTCGTTGGTGACCTGGGTGCACAGCTCGCGGGTCGGGACGACGATCAGCGCCTGCGGGAAGTCGGTGAGCTGTTCCTCGGTGGCGCGGCCGGCGTCCACGTCGGCGCGCACGACGGCCCGCTCGATCAGCGGGAGGCCGAAGCCGAGGGTCTTGCCGGTGCCGGTCTTGGCCTGGCCGATGACGTCGTGGCCGGTCAGCGCGACCGGCAGGGTCATCTCCTGGATGGGGAATGGGTGGACGATGCCGACGGCCTCCAGGGCCTCGGCGGTCTCCGGGAGGATTCCCAGCTCTCGGAACGTCGTCTTGATGGGTTCAGCGGTGGTGGACAGGGTGCTGCCTCTTCCGTGTGGGAGGGGCCGAGAGCGAGCGGCGGGCGGGCGGGCGCGCGGCTGCGTACGGACCTGGACGGTCCTGAAACAGCTGCGCGGACGCACAACCGCGCCGGTCCCTGCGGCCGGCCGGTGCGCGCGGCCCGATGGCGGGGCGCGTCGCCGGCGGCGTCGGGGAGGATTCCCGTGAGGGACCTGCGCGGGACCTCCGCCGGGTGGGCGCGGTCTCGGCGGCCCTCGCTCGGCCACTGATGCGGTGCCAAGGCTTGAAGTCCAAGCCATGGTCGGAGCCGATCGGCTCTCCGACCGGGCATCCGCGTACGTGAGTACCCGTGCCTCCGATGCGGACACGTCCGAGGGGACGGTGCCGCTGGGGAGCGGGCTTGCGCGGGACACCGAGACGGCGGTGACACCGTGCGAGCACGACGGGGCTCCGTACCACCATACAGTCAGGCGACGACTCGAACACGTGACGCGTCTGACATTGCCCCCGGCGACCGGCGCGTGACCGGGCGTTCCGGGTGGTCACCCGGCACGCCCGGGGGCTGCCGGTCCGTGTGGGGGAGCCGGGCGGGCGGGACTAAGGTGGCGGGTCATGGAGACCCATGGTGAGACGCAGGACGAGGCCGGCTCGATCGGTGACTGGGCGAGCTGCTCGGCCGACCCGGGCTACCGCGCGGCGGTGCTGGACCTGCTCGGCGCCCTCGCGTACGGCGAGCTGAGCGCCTTCGAGCGGCTCGCCGAGGACGCCAAGCTGGCGCCCGACCTCGCCGACAAGGCGGCCCTGGCCCGGATGGCCTCCTCCGAGTTCCAGCACTACCAGCGCCTGCACGACCGGCTCGCCGAGATCGGCGCGGACCCGCAGGAGGCCATGCGCCCCTTCGTCGAGCCGCTGGAGCTGTTCCACCGCATGACGGCGCCCTCGGACTGGCTGGAGGGCCTGGTCAAGGCCTACGTCGGCGACGCCATCGCGACGGACTTCTACCGCGAGGTGGCCGTCCGCCTCGACGACGACACCCGGGACCTCGTCCTCGGCGTCATGTCCGACACCGGCCACGCCCAGTTCGCCGTCGACAAGGTGCGCCAGGCGATCGAGGCCGACCCGCGGGCCGGCGGCCGGCTCGCCCTGTGGGGCCGGCGGCTGATGGGCGAGGCGCTCAGCCAGGCCCAGCGGGTGGTCGCCGAGCGTGACGCGCTGTCCAACCTGCTGGTCGGCGGCGTGCAGGTGCAGGGCTTCGACCTGGTCGAGGTCGGTAAGATGTTCAACCGGATCACCGAGGCGCACACCAGGCGGATGGCCGCCCTCGGCCTGGCCTCCTAGGGCCCGTCCCGACGACGCGCCCTACGCCGGCCGGTGCCGCCGCGGCGCGCGGTGGGCGCCCCCGCGGTGCGGGTGGTGCCGGTGCGCCGGGGCCCGGCCGGCGGCCACGTCGGGCCGGGCCAGCATCGAGGTGAGCACCACCGAGGCGACCGCCGCCGCGAAGGCCGCTCCGGCCGGGTAGCGCCCGGCGAGGCCGAAGGCCGCGACCGCCCCGCCGACCAGCGCCGCCGCCACCGCGGTGCCGAGCACCAGGGCGCGGGCCGCCGGGAAGTACGCCGGCAGCGCCAGGAGCGCGGCCAGGCCCACGACCAGGCCGATGAGGGCGAAGACGATCGACTCGACCAGCAAGGCTGCCTCCCCGGGGGACGGGCGCGCGGCACTCGAACGGCCGCACCTGCGCCCTACCCCGGTCCGACCGGCCGTACACGCAACGGTGCCCCGCTCCCTCGGGGGGAACGGGGCACCGGGCGGGCGACTCAGAGAGTGCCGAAACCGACCTTGCGGACGGCCTGCTCGCCGATCTCCACGTACGCCAGGCGCTCGGCCGGGACGATGACGCGGCGGCCGTGCTCGTCGGTCAGCGAGAAGAGCTTCGAGCTGCCCTCCAGCGCCTTGGCGACCGCGCTCTCGACCTCATCGGCAGTCTGCGTGCTCTCGATCACGATCTCGCGCGGCGCGTTCTGCACGCCGATCTTGACCTCCACGGCTTCCGTCCCTCCGGGGTTGCAGCCATCCACGCGCGGGCACCGGAGCGCCTGGGACAAGCGTTCGCGACGACCGCGCCGTACGGCTTCACCATAGAGCACGCGATCACCGCGGAGGCGAAGGTCAGCGGATCACCGGAGCCCACCGCGGCCGCGGGCCGGCCCTAGGCCGACTCGCCGGCCGGGTGCATCGGGAAGCCCTTCAGACCGCGCCAGGCGAGGCTGGCGACCAGCCGGACCGCCTCGTCGCGCGGGATCTCCAGGCCCTGCGACAGCCAGTAGCGGGCGGTGATCTGGGCGAGGCCGCAGACCCCGGCGGCGAGCAGCTTGGACTCCGCCTCGGGCAGGTCGGTGTCCTCCTGGATCACCTGGCTGACCAGCGTCGCGCTGGCCTCCGAGGCCCGCTCGACCCGCTCGCGCACGGCCGGCTCGTTGGTCAGGTCCGACTCGAAGACCAGCCGGAAGGCGCCCGACTCGCTGGAGACGTAGTTGAAGTACGCCTCCATCGTCGCGGCCACCCGCAGCTTGTTGTCGATCGTGGTGGACAGCGCCTCGCGGGTCGACTCCACGAGGGCGTCGCAGTGCTTGTCCAGCAGCGCCAGGTAGAGCTCCAGCTTCCCGGGGAAGTGCTGGTAGAGCACCGGCTTGCTGACCCCGGCGCGGTCGGCGATGTCGTCCATGGCGGCCGCGTGGTAGCCCTGCGCGACGAACACCTCCTGGGCGGCACCGAGCAGTTGTTCACGGCGGGCGCTTCGCGGCAGGCGGGCACCGCGCGGGCGCTCCTGCGCCTCCTGGATGGCCGTCACGGCGCTCCTCACTTCGGGGTTCGTACGGGGCTGCGAGGTGACCGATTCTACTTTTCGGTAACCGCGTCCGCGTTCGGCGGACGTGAGAAAAGCCCCCGGCCTCCTTGTCAGGAGCCCACAATACGGCGCTGACCTCGGCATCGGCAGTGGTGTGACGGGGGTGGAACGGCCCGGCCACGCAGGGTGCCCGCCCGGCGGCGGCCGCCCGGCCGGCGCTCACTACCATCGTCCACCATGAGCGGCGCTGAGCAGCAGATACGGTCGGTCGAGGTCCCCGGTGCGGTGCTCGCGGTGCACCGGCCGGCCGGTGCGGGCGGGCCCGGCGGGCGAGGGGCGGACGGGCGGGAGCCGGGGCTGTTCGTGCACGGGCTCGGCGGCTCGGCCAGCAACTGGAGGGCCCTCATGGGCCTGCTCGCCGACCGGATCGACGGCGAGGCCGTGGACCTGCCCGGCTTCGGCGCCTCCGCGCCGCCCGCGGACGGCGACCTGAGCGTCAACGGCCACGTCCGGGCCGTCATCGGCTACCTGGAGGCCGCCGGCCGCGGGCCCGTCCACCTCTTCGGCAACTCGCTGGGCGGCGCCGTCGCCGTCCGGCTCGCGGCCCTGCGCCCCGACCTCGTCCGCACCCTCACCCTGGTCTCGCCCGCGCTGCCCGAGCTGCCGCCGCAGCGCACCGCCTGGCCGACCGGCCTGCTCGCGGTGCCCGGGCTGCCCGGTCTGCTGGGCCGGCTCCCGGCGGGCGCGCGCGGCCCCGAGGAGGCCGCCGACGGCATCCTGCGGCTGGTCTACGGCGACCCGGACGGGCTGCCCGCGGCCACCCGGGCCGAGGTGGTGGCCGAGTACCGGCGCCGGCTCGCGGTGCCGCACGCGGCGCGGGCCCTGGTCGGCTCGGTGCGCGGGATCGTCTCCGCCTACACCGAGCGCGGCGAGCAGGCGCTGTGGCGCCAGGCCGGGCAGGTGCGCGTGCCGGTGCTGCTCGTGTACGGGCTGCGCGACAAGCTCGTCTCCTACCGCTCGGCCCGGCGGGCCTGCGCGGCCTTCGCGGACGCCCGGCTGCTGGTGCTCCCGGAGTCCGGGCACGTGGCGATGATGGAGCACCCCGGGCAGGTGGCGCGCGAGGTGCGGGAGCTGCTGGCCGCCCGCGCCCGGTAGCGGCGGCGCTAACGGCCCCGTTCGCGGCGAGGTCACGCCGGTTCACTCGTTCAGGTGGCAACCAGGCATGTGACCGATGGATGGCCGCGGGCCGGTCCTACCTTTCTGCTGCCGGACCGAACAGGTGTGGGGGGAGAGCCACACACGCCGCGCCACACGGCGGGCAGCAGGCGGTCGGCCACCAGCTTCCGCAGCCCCCGGGAGGGGCAGCAAGAGGAGGTCTTCCGTGCGCGTCGCGCTGCTCACCGAGGGTGCCCGTCCGTACCCGGGCCGTGGCACCGGACCCTGGTGCGACCGGCTGGCCGAGGGCCTGCCGGAGCACGGGTTCGAGCTCTACCTGCTCACCGGCCCGGACGCCCTCGGCGTCGGGGACCGGATCTCGCCCGCCTGGCGCGGGGTCCACGAACTGGCGCTGTGGGGGCGCAGGCCGGCCGGGCGGGCCCCCGGCGCACTCCGCAGACGCCAGTACGCGCGGGCGTACGAGGAACTGGTGCGCGCCCTGGTCCTGCCGGGCGAGCGCGACGGGTTCGGGGCCGGGCTGTACCGGCTGGCCGCGCTCGCCCGGGAGGACGCCGGCCTGTCCGCGTTCCTGGCCTCCGCGCACGCCCGCCGCGCCCTGGAGCGGGTCTGGCGGCTGCCCGGCGCGGACACCTCGGCCGGGCAGCCGCTGGTGTGCGACGTCCTGGTCGCCGCCGACCTCCTGGAGCAGTGCCTGCGCCCGCTGTCCGCGCCCTGGTACGGCACCGGGCCCGGCGGCCTCGGCGGCGCCGACCTGTGCCACGTCGTGGGCGGCGGCCCGGCCGCGCTGCCCGCCCTGGTGGCCCGGCACCTGCACGGCGTCCCGTTCGTCGTCACCGAGCACGGGCTGCACCTGCGCGAGCAGTACCTCGGCTACCGCGAGGCGCCCTACCGGTGGCCCGTCCGGGCCCTGCTGCTGGCCTTCTTCCGGGCGCTCACCGAGGAGACGTACCGGCAGGCCGCGATACTGACCCCGGGCAGCGCGCACGACCAGCAGTGGCAGCGCCGCTGCGGGGCTGACCCGGCGCGCACCCGGGTGGTGTACGAGGGCACGCCCGCGGTGTCCCGGCCCGCCGCCGGACCGGAACCGGCCGCGCCGACCCTGACCTGGGCGGGCGCCCTGGAACCCGGCCGCGACACCGAGCTGATGCTGCACGCCTTCGCCCGGGTGCGGGCCGAACTCCCCGACGCCCGGCTCGTCGTCCACGGCGAGGAGGCGCGGCCCGGCTACCTCGCGCACTGCGCGGCGCTGGCCGGCCGGCTCGGGATCGCGGCGGCGGTGGACTTCACCGGGCGGCCCGACTCGCTCGCCGCGGCCTGGGAGAGCGGCACGGTGGCGGTGTTCTCCGCGCTGGCCCAGCGCCGGCCGCGGCTGCTCGCGGACGCGATGTTGAGCGGGCGGGCGGTCGTGTCGACCGACGTCGGGGTGGCCCGCGAGGTGGTCGGACCGACCGGGCTCCTGGTGCCCCCGCGCGACCCGAGCGCCCTGGCCGGCGCCTGCCTGGCGCTGCTGCGCGACGAGGAGCGGCGCTCGCGGCTCGGGCTCGCCGGACGGCTCAGGGCGCAGGAACGCTTCGCCGTCGAACCGGTGATCGGCGCCTTCCGGGAGATCTACCTGGAGCTCGTCTCGCAGTTCCCGGCCTTCCCCGACGGCGGGGGCGGCGGCACGCCCGGCGAGGCGCCCCGCCCGTTCGCCCGGCCCGCCGAGTTCTGGCTGCGCGGCGGCGCCGACGGGGTCGGCCGCGGCGCCCCCGACGACGCGGCCGAGGACGGCGGCGACGGAGCGCGGGAGCGCGGGGGCCGGCTGCGGACCCCCGGCCGTCCGGCGGCCCTCCGGGCGGACGGCGGGAGCCTGGAGACGGACCCCGGCGCCCTCGCGGAGGCGGTCTGATGTCCGCGGGCGGCGCGGAGGCGGGGGGCGGTGCCGGCCGCCCCTCGGGCGATCCGGTGCGCGAGGTGATGGCCGAGCACCGGGCGCTGTGCGAGCGGGCCGTCGACCCGCTGGAGATCGCCGCCGGGCTGGAGGAGGCGGGCCTCGGGGCCGAGGCGGCGGCCCGCTGCCGGCACGCCGACCTGTTCGCGCTGGCCGACGAGCTGTACGCGCGCGTGCCGCGCCGCCCGTACGTGCCGCCGCAGCCCCCCGGCCGGGAGTGCGGCGCCGCCGCCAGGGCCACGCTCGTCGCCGTCGCCCTGGCCGCCCCGCCGTGCGCGGCGGTGGCCTGGTTCGGGGCGCGCTGGCCGGTGCTGCTGACCGCCGCCGTCCCGCTCGTGCTCGTCCCCGCCCTCACCGCGGACCGGCCGGCCCGCCCGCCCCGGCCGCCGTTCGCCGGCCCCGCCGCCCCCGACGGCCTCGGCCCCGAGGCCGCCCCGCCCGGCACCGGCACCCGCTGGCGCCCCGCCGCCCTCGCCTACGGCCTCGGCCTGGCCGCCCTCCTGCTGCTCCCGCCCGCGCTGCCCGGCGGGGACCGCCCGCTGACCATCGCCCTGGCGCTGGCGGCCGCCGCGTCGGCCGGGTCGGCCGAGCGGGCGGCCCGGTGGTACCGGCAGGTCGGCCGGGGCCACCTGGGCGCGGCGGGCACGCTGGCCGAGTTCCGGGCCCGGATGCGGCCGGTGCTGCCGGTCGCGGTGGCCCTGCACCTCGCCGTCCTCGCGGTGCTGACCTTCGCCGCGCTCGCCGTGCTGACCGTCGTCGCGCCGCGCCCGGGGCCGTCCCGCGGGGGCGGGCTGCTGCACGTGGCCGCCGAGCGCTCCGGCGCCCTCCCGTGGGCGGCGCAGGGCGTGCTGGGCCTGCTGCTGGTGCTGCCCGCGCTGCTGGCGCGCTGCGGCCGGTGGACCGCGGCCGCGCTGGGCGCGCTCGCGGGCCCGGCCGCCACCCTGGCGGTGCTCGGGCTCGGCCGCTCCGGCCCGTCGGCCGCTCTGCTCGGCGGCGGCGGCGTCGCGGCGGTGCTGCTCGGGTACGCCTGGGCGGTGCTCGGCCGCGCCGAGGCGCACCGCTGACCCGTACCGCGCGCCCGTCCGTCCGTCCGCCCGCACGCCCCGATCCCCTGGACCCCGGCCGTCGAACCGGCCCCCGTACATGCCCGATTTCAGCCCGCCAGGTCGACCCCGACCTCGCTTCGTGGAAGGACACCCCCGATGAGGGTGCTGCTGCTGGGTGCCGACGGCTTCATCGGCCGCCGCGTCACCGACCGTCTGCTGCTGGACCAGGAGTTGCAGGTGACGGTCCTCGGCCGGCGCGACTCGGCCGACATCCGCTTCGACCTGACCACCGGAAGCCCGGGCGCGCTGGCGCGCTTCCTGGACGCCGTCGCCCCCCAGGTGGTGATCAACTGCGCGGGCGCCACCTACGGCAGCTCGCGCACCCTGATCCGGGCGAACACGCTGGCGGTCGCCACCGTCTGCGAGGCGATCCGGCGCAGCCGGGAGCCGGCCCGGCTGGTGCACGTCGGCTCGGCGGCCGAGTACGGACCGGTGCCCGGCGGGGTGCCGGTGTCGGAGCAGGCCGAGCCGCGGCCGGTCGGCCCGTACGGGGTGTCCAAGCTGGCCGGGACGGAGCTGGTGCTGGCCTCCGGCCTGGACGCGACGGTGCTGCGGGTGTTCGACGTGGTGGGCCCGGGGGCGCCGACCGCCTCGCTGTTCGGACGGCTCGCGGAGGGGCTGCGCCGGGCGCTGGAGCGGGACGAGTCGCAGGTGCGGATGCCGGACCTGTCCGGATACCGGGATTTCGTGGACGTGCGGGACGTCGCGCGGGCGATCCAGTCGGCGGCGGTGTCGGCCGCGACCGGGGTGATCAACATCGGCAGCGGGCACGCCGTCCGGGCCCGGGACGCGGCGCAGCTGCTGGTGCGGGCGGCGGGCTTCGAGGGGGCCGTCGTGGAGGAGAACCGGCAGGTCCTGCTGCCCGCGCAGGCCGTCGCGGCGGGCGGGGACCACCCGCCCGGGCACGCGCCGGGGCCGTACCTGCCGGGGCACCGCCCGGAGGGGCCGCGGGCCGAGGGCCGGCCGGCCCCGGGGGAGCCGGTGCCGTGGCGGCAGGCGGACGTGCGCACCGCCAGGGACCGTCTCGGATGGCGGACGCAGGTGCCGCTGGAGGAGTCGCTCGGGGACGTCTGGCTGGAGACGGCCTGCCGGGTCTGAGCGGTCCGGGCGGCGGCCCGGCGGGCGCGTCCGGCCCGTTGGGAGGGGCCGGGGCGCCGTCCGGGGGGGCCGAGGCGGCGGGTCCACGATCCGACGCCGCCCGTCTCGCCCATCGGACGGGCTGTCTCGGAATACCGGAGGGGCGTGACACTGTTGGCGTAGCAGAGCCACCCGAGTGGCGGAGCAACATGCCCACAGACAGGCTGGCCCCGGCCACCTGAAACCGACGACCATCGGAGTTTCCGTGTCGCTGCCACCCCTGGTCGAGCCGGCCGACGAGCTCACCGTTGACGAGGTCCGCAGGTACTCGCGCCACCTGATCATCCCCGACGTGGGCATGGCCGGGCAGAAGCGGCTGAAGAACGCCAGGGTGCTCTGCGTCGGCGCCGGCGGCCTCGGCTCGCCCGCGCTCATGTACCTCGCCGCGGCCGGTGTGGGCACGCTGGGCATCGTCGAGTTCGACGTGGTGGACGAGTCGAACCTGCAGCGCCAGATCATCCACGGCCAGTCCGACATCGGCCGCTCCAAGGGGGAGTCGGCGCGGGACTCGGTCAAGGAGATCAACCCCTACGTCGACGTGATCCTCCACGAGGAGCGCCTCGACAACTCCAACGTCATGGAGATCTTCTCCGGCTACGACCTGATCGTGGACGGCACCGACAACTTCGCCACCCGCTACCTGGTGAACGACGCCGCGGTGCTGCTCGGCAAGCCGTACGTGTGGGGCTCGATCTACCGCTTCGACGGCCAGGCCAGCGTCTTCTGGGCCGAGCACGGCCCCTGCTACCGCTGCCTGTACCCGGAGGCCCCGCCGCCGGGCATGGTCCCCTCCTGCGCCGAGGGCGGCGTGCTGGGCGTGCTGTGCGCGTCGATCGGCTCGATCCAGGTGACCGAGGCCATCAAGCTGCTGGCCGGCGTGGGCGACCCGCTGGTCGGCCGGCTGATGATCTACGACGCCCTGGAGATGAACTACCGCCAGGTGAAGGTCCGCAAGGACCCGAACTGCGCGCTCTGCGGCGACAACCCGACGGTCACCGAGCTGATCGACTACGAGGCCTTCTGCGGCGTCGTGTCGGAGGAGGCGCAGGCCGCCGCCGCCGGTTCGACGATCACCTCGAAGCAGCTGAAGGAGTGGCAGGACGAGAAGGAGGACATCTTCCTGATCGACGTCCGCGAGCCCGGCGAGTACGAGATCGTCAGCATCCCCGGCGCGGTGCTGATCCCGAAGAACGAGTTCCTCATGGGCGACGCCCTGGAGAAGCTGCCGCAGGACAAGAAGATCGTGCTGCACTGCAAGTCGGGCGTGCGCTCGGCCGAGGTGCTGGCCGTGGTCAAGGCCGCGGGCTTCTCGAACGCCGTGCACCTCGGCGGCGGCGTGCTCGGCTGGGTGAACCAGATCGAGCCGCACAAGCCGGTCTACTAGGCCCGGCGCGCACGTACGGAGGAGGGCCCCACCGCTCGGCGGTGGGGCCCTCCTCCGTACGCGCGCTTGTCTCGTGACGCTCAGAGCGCGTGCTTGCGCTGGAGCACGTTGTAGGCGATCCAGCCGGGCAGCACCGGCAGCCAGAAGGTGAGCGCCCGGTAGAGGAACACCGCCGGGGTGGCGACGGCGGGGGAGACGTCGGCGACGGTGAGCGCGCCGATCAGGGCGACCTCGACCGGGCCGATGCCGCCCGGCGTGGGGATCGCGGAGCCGGCCGCGTTGGCGGTCAGGAAGACGACGGCGACGGCCGAGAAGCTGACGCTGCCGCCGAAGGCCTGCACGGAGGCGTCCAGGCAGGCGGTGAACGAGAGCGTCAGCAGCAGGATCCCGCCGAAGCCGGTGACCAGCTTGCTGGGCGTCTGCATCAGGTCGAGCATGCGCGGCACCACGCCGAAGAACAGCGAGCGCAGCCGGCCCAGCACGAAGCGGCGCAGCGGCGCGACGGCGGCCACGACCAGGGCGAGCACGGCGGCGGTCAGCACGCCGATGATCACCGCGCGGGAGGCGGAGAGGTCGCCGTTGGTCTGGCTGCCGGTGATCAGGCCGAAGCTGAACAGCAGCAGCAGGTGCCCGGCCAGGCCCGCCAGCTGGGAGGCGCCGACGGAGGCGACCGCCTGACCGGAGCGGATCCCGGCCTTCTGCAGGTAGCGGGTGTTGAGCGCGATGCCGCCGATCGCCGCCGGGGCGACCAGCTTGACGAAGGAGCCGGCCAGCTGGGCGGCCACGGTGCGCCGGAACGGCAGCTTTTCGGGCACGAAGCCGGTGAGGCTCATCGCGGCGGCGACGTAGCTGAAGGCGGCCGCCACGAGGGCCGCCGCGGCCCAGGCCCAGTCCATCTGGGAGAGCTTGAGCTGGGCGGGCTTGATGGTCGTCAGCGCCAGGTACGCGGCGAAGGTGAGCGCGATCACCATGATCAGGCTCTTGGGCTTCAGCCGCTCCAGCTTGGCGGGCTCCATCGGGGCCTCGGGGGCGATCTGGAGGATCTGGCCGCGGATGCGGCTGAGCAGGTCCTCGCCGGCCGCCGCGATGTCCTCCTCGGCCTGCTGCTGGGTGCGCTCGCCGGCCGCGACCTGCTCCAGGGCCTTGGCCCGGGCGGCGGTCTTGCGCTCCTTGGAGAGCTTGGCGAGGTCGATGCGGGTGGAGCGGGAGAGCCCGACGGGCTGGAGCAGCGGCAGGGCCTGGGCGACCCGTTCGGCGCCGAGCACGGCGTTGGCGGCGGCGACGGCGCGCTCCGGGCCGATCCGCAGCGCGAAGGTGGTGACCAGCTGGGCGACGTCGATGCGCAGGGTCAGGTCGGTGGCGGCGATGTCGCCGCCGGACAGGTTGACCAGGCAGGCCGTCTTGTCGTCGACGACCAGCAGCGACTCGCCGGTCAGGCGCCGGTGGGCGATCCGGCGCTCGTGCAGGGCGGCCACCGACTCCCACAGCGAGGCCATCACCCGGTCGGTGACCTCGTCGTCGGAGAGCTCGTCCAGGGTGCGGCCCTCGACGTTCTCGTAGACGAGGATCGCGGCGTCCGGGCCGAGCTCGGAGGTGGCGACCAGCTGCGGCGCGCGGGCCCCGGAGGCCGCCGCCGCGTACGCGATCAGGGCCTCCTGCTCCAGCGCCTGGCGCAGCGACTGGGGGCTGCGGCGCACGGCCACCGAGCGCAGCCGCAGCCGGCGCCAGGCACGGTAGAAGAAGCCGGAGGCCTGCTGCTCGCGGTCGATGATGTGGACGTCCAGCGGCGGGCCGTCCTGCTGCGCGACGTAGTAGCGGCGGGTGCCGCCGGGGGCGTCGGGGGCGCGGTGGGCGCTCTCCGGGGTGAAGCCGACCTTGCGCAGACCGATCATCAGGTGCTGGCCGGTGGGGCGGATGTTGGGCGAGCCGATCGCGTACAGCGTGCCGTAGGCGACGGACCAGCCGATCAGGACGGTGAGCAGCAGCGACAGCGGGGTGGTGTAGCCGCCGAGCAGTTCGGTGATCCCGCTGAAGACCACCACGACCCACAGGGCGACCCGCCATCGTGGTCGGCTCGACATGCCGACGGCGGTCATGTAGGCGATCACCGGCGCCAGGTAGCCGTGGACGGGGTCGGTCAGGGCCCCGTTGCTGTCCATGGGGAGCCTGGTCAGGGCGTCCCTGATGTGTTCGGAGGCGCCCTCGGCGACCCACCAGTCGATGCCCAGCGAGACGCCGTAGGCGAGCACCGAGGCGAGGACGCCGTCGGCGACCCGCAGGCCGTCGCGTTTGATCAGCCGCTCGACCGCGAAGGCCAGCGGCACGGCCAGCACCGCGACGCTGGAGAGCAGGCCGGTGATCGTGGACAGCACCGCGGAGAAGCGCGGCGCGTTGGTCGCGATGTCCTGCTCGATGCCGGTGGTGGTCGAGGTCGCCACGCCGGCCAGGACGAACACGGCGACTATCCCGAAGACGCCGGCGAGGAAGCGCAGGAGGTCGGTCGGGCGGTGCGCGCGGGCGGCGAGCAGCGGCTCGTCGACGTCCAGGTGCGGGGTGTCGTCCAGCGGGTCGTGGAAGGACGCGAGGGCGTGTTCCGCGGTCGTGGCGTCGGGTGCGGGCGCGGGCTCGGGGGCGGGCACCGGCTCCGGGGCGGCCCCGGGGACGGCCGCGCCGGTGGGACGCGGGCCCGCCTCGGGCGCCTGGGCGGGCTCGGGCAGCGGCACGGTCGGGGTCGCGGCGGGGCCGGTCGGCTGGGGGGTCTTGATCGTACGGTCCTTGATCAGGGAGACTTCCGGCGCGGGCCCGGGAGCGGGCTCACCGCCGGGACCTGCGGGCATGCGGGCGGCGGACTCGTCGGAGTCCTCGTGCGCGCCCACGTCTGCCGTCCCGGTCATCTGGTCTTGTCCTCGTATCACTACTCACCGCCCCGGAAGATGGTGGCATGCCCCGGCCCCCCGTGCTGGACAGGGGCCGGATCGGGCGCGGCGGATCGAATCCGCGGGGTTCCGCACGCGCCCCCATAAGGAAGAATGCCGCAGGTGACGGACGCTGACGACGACGGCTTCCCGGCGGACCTGCCGCCCTTCGCCGAACTGGTTCTCGACCTGACCGAGCGGATTCCACCCGGCCGGGTGATGACCTACGGGGACGTTGCCGAGTACCTCGGCCAGGGCGGTCCGCGCCAGGTCGGGCGGGTCATGGCCCTGTACGGCGGCTCGGTGCCCTGGTGGCGGGTGATCCGCGCCGACGGACGCTTCCTGCCCGGCCACGAGCAGCGCGCCCTCGCCCACTACGGCGAGGAGGGCACCCCGTTGCGCGAACTCTCCGACCCGCCGCGCGTGGACCTCAAGCGCGCCCGCTGGGACGGTTCCCAATCCCCCTGAACCCGGGACGCCGAGGGGATTGACGGGGCAGGATCGTAGGCTCGATGCGGGCGGGCCCGCGCGGCCCGCCCCCGTCATGCCCCTGTTCGACCCCAGGAACCTCCGTGAGCGAGCGCAGCGAGCGAACCATCAAGAAGTGCGCATGGGTGAACGCCCCTGCCGAGCGTAGCGAGGCGGGCGCGTGAGCGAGAGCAGCGAGCGAACCATCAAGAAGTGCGCATGGGCGAACGCCCCTGCCGAGCGTAGCGAGGCGGGCGCGTGAGCACCCCCTTCCGGCTCGTGCGCAGCCCGCTCGTCCAGCCCGCACCGCCCGCGCTGGACGAGTACCAGCGCGCCGTGGTCGAGCACCCCGGCGGGCCGCTGCTGGTGCTCGCCGGCCCGGGCACCGGCAAGACCACCACGCTCGTCGAGGCCGTCGCCCGGCGCATCGAGCGCGGCACCGACCCCGAGCGGATCCTGGTCCTCACCTTCAGCCGCAAGGCCGCCATGGAGCTGCGCGACCGGATGTCCGGACGCCTCGCCACCTCCACCCCCGCCCCGCAGGCGACCACCTTCCACTCCTTCTGCTACGCCCTCCTGCGCGCCCACCAGGACCCGGCCGACTACGCCGAGCCGCTGCGCCTGCTGTCCGGCCCCGAACAGGACGTCATGGTCCGCGAACTGCTCGCCGGCGGCGCCGAGGACGCCCGCCTCGGCAGCTCCCGCATCCCCTGGCCGCTGGACCTGCGCGCCTGCCTGACCACCCGCGGCTTCGCCGACGAGGTCCGCGCCGTCCTCGCCCGCAGCCGCGAGCTCGGCCTCGGCGAGGCCGAGCTCGAACGCTTCGCCCAGGGCGTCCAGCGCCCCGACTGGGCCGCCGCCGCCCACTTCCTCGCCGACTACCTCGACGTCCTCGACCTGCGCGGCGTCCTCGACTACGCCGAGCTCGTCCACCGCGCCGTCCTGCTCGCCGAGCGCCCCGAGGTCGCCGAGGACCTGCGCGCCCGCTACGACGTCGTCTTCGTCGACGAGTACCAGGACACCGACCCCTCCCAGGTCCGCCTGCTGCGCCGGCTCGCCGGCGGGGGGCGCGACCTCGTCGCCGTCGGCGACCCCGACCAGTCGATCTACGCCTTCCGCGGCGCCGACATCAACGGCATCCTCGACTTCCCGCAGACCTTCCGCCGCGCCGACGGCGCCCCCGCCGACGTCCGGGTGCTGCGCGTCTCCCGCCGCTCCGGCGCCGTCCTGCTCGCCGCCTCCCGCGAACTCGCCCGCCGCATGCCGATGGGCCGCCTGCCCGCCGACAAGCTCGCCCAGCACCGCGCCCTGCTGCCCTCCCGCGAGGGCGGCCGGGTCGAGGTCTACACCTACCCGACCCCCGGCGCCGAGCTCGACTCCGTCGCCGACCTGCTGCGCCGCGCCCACCTGGAGGACGGCGTGCCGTGGGGCGAGATGGCCGTCCTCGTCCGGGCCGGCGCCCGCTCCATACCGGGCGTGCGGCGCGCCCTCGGCGCGGCCGGCGTGCCCCTGGAGATCGACGGCGACGACCTGCCGCTGCGCGAGGAGCCCGCCGTCGCCCAGCTGCTGCTCGCCCTGCGGGTCTGCGCCGAGCAGGCCGCCCGCGACCGGCACGGCGACCCGGACGCCGCCGATCCCCTCACCACCGACACCGCCCACGCCCTGCTCACCGGCCCCCTCGGCGGCCTCGACGGCTCCGACCTGCGCCGCCTCGGCCGCGCCCTGCGCGAGGAGGAACGCGCCGCGCTGCGCGCCGACGGCCGCCCCGCCGCGGCGCTGCGCCCGGCCGGCGAGCTGGTGCGCGAGGCCCTCGCCGAGCCCGAGCGGCTCGTCGCCCTCGACCCCCTCCACGCCCGCGGCACCCCCGCCCGGCGCGCCCGCGACCTCGGCACGCTGCTGCGCAAGGTCCGCGAGGCGCTCGCCGGCGGCTGCACCGCCGAGGACGCCCTGTGGGCGCTGTGGGAGGGCAGCCGCCGCTGGCGCGAGCGACTGGAGCGGGCCGCCCTGCGCGGCGGCGCCGCCGGCCGCAACGCCGACCGCGACCTCGACGCGCTGTGCGCCCTGTTCGAGACCGCCGCCCGCGCCGAGGAGCAGGTGACCGGCCACCGCAGCGCCCTCGACCTGCTCGCCGAGCTGGAGGCCCAGGACATCGCCGCCGACACCCTCACCGTGCGCACCGTGCGCCCCGAGGCCGTCCGGCTCATGACCGCCCACCGCTCCAAGGGCCTGGAGTGGCGCCTGGTCGTCGTCGCCGGCGTCCAGGACGGCCTCTGGCCCGACCTGCGCCGCCGCGGCTCCCTCCTGGAGGCCGACCGGATCGGCCGCGACGGCCTCGCCGAACCGCTCTCCCCGGCCGCCCTGCTCGGCGAGGAACGCCGCCTCTTCTACGTCGCCGCGACGCGCGCCAAGGAACGGCTGATCGTCACCGCCGTCAAGGCGCCCGCCGAGGACGGCGACGAGCCCTCCCGCTTCCTGCGCGAGCTCTACCGCGAGGACGTCGACCCCGCGACCGGCCGCGTCGTGCGCCGGACCCCGCCCGTCACCGTCGAGGACGTCACCCACCGCCCGCGCCGCCCGCTCGCCGTCCACGCGCTCGTCGCCGAGCTGCGCGCCGTCACCGTCGACCCGGCCCACTCGCCCGAGCTGCGCCGGGCCGCCGCCGAACGCCTCGCCGTCCTCGCCGCCGCCGCGGACGAGGACGGGCTGCCGCTCGTGCCCGCCGCCCACCCCGAGCGCTGGTGGGGCCTGGACGACCCGACCGCCGCCCCCGAGCCGCTGCGCGGCCCCGACCTGCCGGTGCGGCTGTCCGGCAGCGGCCTGGAGCAGCTGGAGAACTGCTCGCTGCAGTGGTTCCTGGACAAGGAGGTCAAGGCCCAGGTCCGCGGCTCGGCCGCCCAGGGCTTCGGCAACGTCGTCCACGCCCTCGCCGACGAGGTCGGCTCCGGGCGCACCCCCGCCGACCTCGCCGTCCTCATGGAGCGCCTGGACACCGTCTGGGACGCGCTGGCCTTCGACGCGCCGTGGAAGTCCCGGCAGGAGAAGACCGAGGCCCGCGCCGCCCTGGAGCGCTTCCTCAACTGGCACGTCCTCGAACGCGGCCGCGACCTCGTCGCCACCGAGCACGGCTTCGACGTCACCCTCGACGTCGGCGGCGTCTCGGTGCGCATCCGCGGCTCGATGGACCGGGTCGAGAAGGACGCGGCCGGGCGCGCCTACGTCGTCGACTTCAAGACCGGCAAGCAGATCCCCACCGACAAGTCGCTGCCCGAGCACAAGCAGCTCGCCGTCTACCAGCTCGCCGTCCGGGCCGGGGCGCTGAACGAGCTGCCCGGCTTCGCCGGCGGCGCCCCGCACGCCGGCGGCGCCGAGCTGGTCCACCTGCGCGAGCCGGCCGCCAAGGCCGCCCAGGACGCCCCCAAGGTGCAGCGCCAGGAGCCGCCCGAGGGCGAGCCGTGGATCGAGAACCTGCTCGCCGAGGCCGCCGGACGCGTCCTCGCCGAGCGCTTCGTGCCCCGCACCGGCGGCGGCTGCGACCGCTGCGCGTTCCGGCGCAGCTGCTCGGCCCAGCGCGACGGGGCCCAGCTGGTGGAGTGATGGTCGCGGGGCAAAGAATGTCCGCCGCTCCGGTTAACGTTGCGGGGTGACCGCCGTGCTCAGCCATCCCGACCAGCTCAAGGAGCTGCTCGGGATCCCGTTCAACCGGGAGCAGATGGCGGCCATCGGCGCCCCCCTCGAACCCGCCGTGATCGTCGCCGGCGCCGGCTCCGGCAAGACCACCGTGATGGCCGCCCGGGTGGTGTGGCTGGTGGGCTCCGGCGCCGTGCGCCCCGAGGAGGTCCTCGGCCTCACCTTCACCAACAAGGCCGCCGGCGAGCTCGCCGAACGCGTGCGCACCGCCCTCCTGCGCGCCGGCGTCGCCGACTCTGACGACGCCGAGCCGCTCGGCGAACCCGAGATCTCCACCTACCACGCCTTCGCCGGGCGCCTCCTCAAGGAGCACGGCCTGCGCATCGGCGTCGAACCCGACGTGCGGCTGCTCGCCGACGCCACCCGCTTCCAGCTCGCCGCCAAGGTGCTGCGCACCAGCCCCGGCCCGTTCCCCGCCCTCACCGGCACCTTCGCCAACCTCGTCGCCGACCTCATCGCCCTCGACGGCGAACTCGCCGAACACCTCGTCGAACCCGACACCCTGCGCGCCCACGACGAGGACCTGCTCGACGCCCTCGCCACGGCCAAGCTCACCAACGACGACCTGCGGGCCGTCCCCGCCACCGCCCGCGCCCGGCTCGAACTGCTGCGCCTGGTCGAGGACTACCGGCGCCGCAAGGCCACCGCCGGACTGATGGACTTCGGCGACCAGATAGCGGCCGCCGCCCGGCTCGCCCAGCGCCGCCCCGAGGTCGGCGAACTCCTGCGCGGCCAGTACCGGGTCGTGCTGCTCGACGAGTACCAGGACACCTCCGTCGCCCAGCGGCTCATGCTCGCCGGGCTGTTCGGCGCCGGGCCCGAGGGCCGTGACGGCGGCCACCCCGTCACCGCCGTCGGCGACCCCTGCCAGGCGATCTACGGCTGGCGCGGCGCCTCCGTCGCCAACCTCGACGAGTTCCCCCGGCACTTCCCGCGGGCCGGCGGCCGGCCCGCCGCCCGCTACGCGCTCAGCGAGAACCGCCGCAGCGGCGGGCGCCTGCTCGCCTTCGCCAACGAACTCGCCGCGCCGCTGCGCGCCATGCACGAGGGCGTCGAGGCGCTGCGCCCGGCTCCCGGCGCCGAGCACGACGGCTTCGTCCGGGCCGCGCTGCTGCCCACCCACGCGGAGGAGGTCGACTGGCTCGCCGACTCCGTCGCCCACCTCGTGCGCACCGGCACCGCGCCCGGCCGGATCGCCGTGCTGTGCCGCGGCGGCGCCGCCTTCCCGGACATCCACGCGGCGCTGGTGGCCCGCGACGTGCCGGTCGAGGTGGTCGGCCTCGGCGGGCTGCTCCAGCTACCCGAGGTGGCCGACCTGGTCGCGGTCTGCGAGGTGCTCCAGGACCCGACCGCGAACGCGGCCCTGGTACGGCTGCTGATCGGCCCGCGCTGGCGGATCGGCCCGCGCGACCTCGCCCTGCTCGGGCGCCGCGCCGCCGACCTCGTGCGCACCGGCCGGCCCGAGGGCGTGGAGGCGCTGGCCGCCGCCGTCGCCGAGACCGACCCGACCGAGGTGGTCTCGCTGGCCGACGCCCTGGAGACCTTCCTCGACGCCGATCAGGGCGATCAGACCGACGACCTCCCGTTCTCCGCCGAGGCCCGGGTGCGCTTCGCCCGCCTCGCCCAGGAGCTGCGCGACCTGCGCCGCTCGCTGTCCGAGCCGCTGATGGACGTCCTGCACCGGGTCCTCGCCGCCACCGGCCTGGAGGTCGAACTCGCCGCCTCCCCGCAGGCACTGGCCGCCCGCCGCCGCGAGACCCTGCACGCCTTCCTGGACGTCGCCGCCTCCTTCGCCGACCTCGACGGCGACCCGGGCCTCGCCGCCTTCCTCGGCTTCCTGCGCGCCGCCCAGGAGTACGAGCGCGGCCTGGACAGCAGCCTGCCCGGCGGCGAGGACACCGTGAAGGTCCTCACCGCCCACAAGTCCAAGGGCCTGGAGTGGGACGTCGTCGCCGTGCCCGGCCTGGTGAAGGGCGCGTTCCCCTCCGGCAGCCCGCGCGAGCGCTGGACCAGCACCAAGCGCGTGCTCCCGCACGCCCTGCGCGGTGACGCCGCCACCCTGCCCGACGTGCGCGGCGGGTGGAACGCCAAGTCGGTGGCCGCGTTCAAGAAGGAGCTGGCCGAGCACTCCGGCGTCGAGGAACTGCGCCTCGGCTACGTCGCGTTCACCCGGCCGCGCTCCCTGCTGCTCGCCTCCGGCCACTGGTGGGGGCCCACCCAGAAGACCGTCCGCGGCCCGTCCGCGTTCCTCGAACAGCTGCGGGAGCACTGCGAGCGGCCCGGCGCGGGCGAGATCGAGCACTGGGCCGAGCAGCCGGAGAAGGGCGCCGAGAACCCGGCCCTCGCCGCGCCCGCCGAGCGGCCCTGGCCGCTGCCGCTGGACCCGGCCGCCCAGCACGCCCGGCGCCGCGTCGCCGGCGTCGTGCGCGCCCGCCTCGCCGGCGCGCCCGCCCCCGACCCGGAGCCGATGGGCGCCGAGGACCGCCGCCAGGTCGAGTCCTGGGACCGCGATCTCACCGCCCTGCTGGGCGAGTTGGAGCGGACCCGGCGCAGCGTCCGGGAGGTGCCGCTGCCCGCCGCCCTGTCCGCCACCCAGCTGCTGCGCCTGGCCGCCGACCCGGACGGCTTCGCGCACGACCTCGCCCGCCCGATGCCGCGCCCCCCGCAGCCCGCGGCCCGCCGGGGCACGCGCTTCCACGCGTGGGTGCAGTCCCGGATCGAACCGCTGCTGCTGGTCGAGCCCGGCGCGCTGCCCGGCGCGGACGACGACGGCGTCGAGGACGAGCAGGACCTGGAGCGCCTCAAGGAGGCGTTCCTGCGCACCCCGTACGCCGGCCGGCGCCCGTACCGGGTGGAGGCGCCGTTCCAGCTGGTGCTGGCGGGCCGGGTGGTGCGCGGCCGGATCGACGCGGTCTACCGGGAAGGTGACGAAACGTCAGGATCCGGTGGTGCGTCACGCTACGAAGTGGTGGACTGGAAGACCCACCGCGAGGAGACCGCCGACCCGCTGCAGCTCGCGGTCTACCGGGTCGCGTGGGCCGAGTACGCGGGAGTCCCGCCGGAGCAGGTCACGGCGTCGTTCCTGTACGTCCGCAGCGGGCGCGTCGTGCGACCGTCAGGACTTCCCGACCGAAAAGAGTTGGAACGGCTCCTGATCGGGAACAGTGAAGAATGAGTCACGGAGAGCATCCAAGTCATCATGGCAACGGGCGAAACCTGTGCGTAGTGCACGTTTCGCGCCTATTGTGGGGTCGGTAACCGGTCAACCCCCGTACTCCGGCCGCCGGCGAGGCCCGCATTTCCTAACCCTCAGTCATCGCCGCAGGTGCCTCCGGGCATCGGCGTCTTCTGCTGGAGAAACCGAAGTTGAGCGCGACCGGATGGATCAGAGAGCGGTTCACCGGGCCGACCCCGGGACCCGCTCCGGGCACGACCGGCACCTGGCCGAGGACGGCGCTCGCGCTGCCCTACATCGGCATGGCGCTGATCGTCCTCCTCGACTACGTCAGCGGCACCGAGGTCACGGTCGAACCCGCCCTCACCGCCGTACCCGCGCTGGCCGCCGTGGTCAGCCGCCGCACCTGGTACCCGCTCGCCATCGGCCTGTGCACCGAGGCCGTGGCCTTCCTGATGGCCTTCCGCGGCGACGCGCTCGGCCAGTCCGTGCACGCCGCCAGCGTCGTCGCGATCGTCCTGGTCGCGGCGATCGGCTGGGTCAGCGCCACCCTGCGCCTGCGCCAGGAACGGGCGCTCGCCGACGCGCAGCTGGTCGCCTCGATCGCCCGCCGCGTGCTGCTGCGGCCCGTCCCCGAGCGGGTCGGCACCGTCCGCGCGGCCGTCCACTACGAGGCCGCCGCCGCCCACGCGCGGATCGGCGGCGACCTGTACGAGGTCGTCAACACCCGCCACGGCGTCCGGGCCGTGGTCGGCGACGTGCGCGGCAAGGGCCTCGGCGCGGTCGAGACGGCCGCCGCCGTCCTCGGCGCCTTCCGCGAGGCCGCGCACCAGGAGCCCGCGCTGGACCGGGTGGCCGGCTGGCTCGCCGTCAGCCTCGACCGGGCCCTGCACGAGAACGACCACCCCGGCGTCGAGGAGGAGTTCGTCACCCTCGTGCTGATCGGCGTCGCCCCGGACGGCACCGCCCAGATCGTCAACTGCGGGCACCCCTCGCCGCTCCTGCTGCGCGGCGCCGAGGTCCGCCCGCTCGAACTCGCCGAGACCGTGCCGCCGCTGGGTGTCCTCGACCCGGCCGACGTCCGCCCGCCGGTGCACCGCACGGCCCTGCTGCCCGGGGACCGGGTGCTGCTGTTCACCGACGGCGTCATCGAGGCCCGGGACCGCTCCGGCGCCTTCTACCCGCTCGCCGAACGCCTCCCGCACTGCGCCGACGGCCGCCCGGCCGACGTCCTGCTGCGCCTGCACGAGGACGTCGTGCGCCATGTCGGGCGCCAGCTCGGCGACGACGCGGCCATGCTGCTCCTCCAGTACGAACCCCAGTCCGCCCAGATCGCCCACGTCCCGCACCAGAACGGGGCCCTCTCGCACCTCAACTGAGGCCCGGGGCCGCAACGGCCGAGGGCCGGAGG
Source organism: Kitasatospora sp. NPDC057936 (assembly GCF_042887525.1). Taxonomy (NCBI): domain Bacteria; kingdom Bacillati; phylum Actinomycetota; class Actinomycetes; order Kitasatosporales; family Streptomycetaceae; genus Kitasatospora; species Kitasatospora sp. NPDC057936. The sequence goes on along the minus strand of NZ_JBHVPD010000099.1, from coordinate 17,937 downwards.
CTACAGCGCCACCTCGACCACCAGCGGCCGGTGGTCCGACACCCCGGTGTGCGGCGCCGCCGCCGGGCCCACCGCGGTCCGCGGCACACCGACCGCCAGCACGTGGTCGAACTGCACCGCGGGCCGGTGCGACGGGTACGTCGGCGTGCGCGCCAGGTCGTACCAGCCCTGCAGCCGGGCCCGCGGCTCGCGCACCCGCCGCCGGCGCGGCCCGGCCAGCACCGGCCGGGCCCGCCGCGCCTCGCGCAGCTCCCGCACGCGCGTGCGCGGCGCGGTGCGCTCCAGCGCCGTCGCCCCGCCGAGCACCGTGCGCGGCACCGCGCCCACCAGGTTGAAGTCGCCCAGCACCAGGTACGGCTGCGGCAGGTCCGCGATCCAGCGCCGGATGCCGGCCAGCTGCGCCATGTTCCACCCGGGCACGAAGGACAGGTGCGCGGCCACCACCGTGAACGGGCCGCGCTCGCCCTCCAGCACCGCCGCGAGGGCGGCCCGCGGCTCGTCCGGCACGGGGGTCAGGCCGCGCCGCCCGGCCACCCGCAGCGGCAGCCCGAACGGCGCCGGGGCGAAGCGCCGGGCCCGCCAGTGGCGCACCGGCAGCCGGGTCAGCAGCGCCGTCCCGTACGAGGGCGCGGCGCCGTCGCCGACCTCGCCCGGCCCGTACACCTTCAGGCCGTTCGGCCCGGACGGCTCGCGCACCCAGCCGGCCACCGGCGCCGGGCGCCCGTGCAGCGCGGCGGCGAAGCGCCAGTCGGCGGCCCCCATCGCCTTGGCGGCGACGGCCGCCTGGTCGGTGCAACCCGAGCGCGACTGGTGGCGGTCCACCTCCTGCAGGGCCAGGACGTCCGCGTCCAGCGCGGCCACCGCCTGCGCCAACGGGTCGCCGGCGTCGGCCGGATAGGGCCGCGGGGCGCCGTCCGCGGCGAGCGGCTGACCGTGCAGCAGGTTGAAGGTGGCGATGCGCAAGTGGCTCACACCGCACGACGGTACCCGCTCGCCGGGGCCGGTCGCGTCGCTTGAGCCGGGAGGGCATACCGGGTATACATACTGAGTATGTCCATCCGTCACGGTCTGCTCGCCCTGCTCGACCAGGGCCCGCGCTACGGCTACCAGCTGCGCACCGACTTCGAGGCGCGCACCGGCGCCACCTGGCCGCTCAACGTCGGGCAGGTCTACACCACGCTCGCCCGCCTGGAGCGCGACGGCCTGGTCGAACCCGCGGGGGAGGACGACGAGGGCCACCAGTTCTACGCCGTCACCGAGGCCGGCCGGGCCGAACTGCGCGCCTGGTTCGACACCCCGGTGCCGCGCACCAACCCGCCGCGCGACGAACTCGCGATCAAGCTCGCGATGGCCGTCACCGTGCCCGGGGTCGACGTCTCCGCCGTCGTCCAGGGCCAGCGCCGGCACAGCATCAAGGCGCTCCAGGACTACACCCGGCTCAAGGGCCGGGCCCTGGCCGGCGAGGCCCGGCCCGGCGCCGGCGCCGCGCCCGCCTCGGCGGGCAGCGACCTCGCCTGGCTGCTCGTCCTCGAACAGCTGATCTTCCAGACCGAGGCAGAGATCCGCTGGCTCGACCACTGCGAGACCCGCCTCGCCCAGCAGGCCGAGCTCCAGCAAGCCCGGGCCGCCGAGGCTACCGAGGCCGCCGAGGCGGGCGGGGCCGCCGGCCAGGAGCCCGCCCGCACGTTCCGCCCCGGCCGGCGCCGCACGCGGTCCTAGCGCCGCGGGCCCCGCCCCGCCCCGGCGGCGCGCGGCCCCGGCCCGCCGGGGCCCCACCGACGTCACCGATCCACCGGCCCGGCCGCGACCGGGCCCACAACCAGCAAGAGGGGGGACCGTGTCCTACACAGACCCGACCAGCACCGGCGTCCGGCCCGTCCTGCACCTGGACGGCATCAGCCGGGTGCACGGCCAGGGCGCAGCAGAGGTGCACGCCCTGCGCCAGATCGACCTGCGGGTCAATCCCGGCGAGTTCGTCGCCGTCATGGGCCCGTCCGGCTCCGGCAAGTCGACCCTGCTCACCCTCGCCGGCGGCCTCGACACCCCGACCGGCGGCCAGGTCCTCGTCGAGGGCGTCGCCCTCGGCGGCCTGAGCCGCAAGCGCCTCGCCGAGGTCCGCCGCCGCTCCGTCGGCTACGTCTTCCAGGACTACAACCTGATCCCGGCCCTCACCGCCGCCGAGAACATCTCCCTCCCGCGCGAACTGGACGGCCTCTCCGCCCGCGCCGCCCGCCGCGAGGCCCTCGCCGCGCTGGAGGAGCTCGGCATCCCCGAGCTCGCCGACCGCTTCCCCGACGACATGTCCGGCGGCCAGCAGCAGCGCGTCGCCATCGCCCGCGCCCTCATCGGCGACCGCCGCCTCGTCCTCGCCGACGAACCCACCGGCGCCCTCGACTCCACCACCGGCGAGGCCGTCCTCGCCGTCCTGCGCGCCCGCTGCGACGCCGGCGCCGCCGCCATGATGGTCACCCACGAGGCCCGCCACGCCGCCTGGGCCGACCGCGTCGTCTTCCTGCGCGACGGCCGCATGGTCGACGAGAGCATCAGCCAGGACGCCGGCAGCCTGCTCGTCAGCGCCGCCACCAACGCCAAGCGCCAGGGGGAGGAGTGAAGTTCAGCTCCTGGCGGGTCGCCCTGCGCATAGCCCGCCGCGACGCCCTGCGCGCCAAGGGCCGCAGCGCCCTCGTGGTCGCCATGGTCGCCCTGCCCGTCCTCGGCGTCACCGGCGCCGACGTCGTCTACCGCAGCGCCCAGCTCAGCCCCGCCGAACGCGCCACCCGCCTGATGGGCCGGTCCGACGCGGAACTGCGCTTCCTCGAAGGCGGCGTGACGATCAAGCAGGCCCCCGACCCCAGCGAGGGCAGCAGCTTCGAGCAGCCCGTCGCCACCAAGGCGGGCGCACCCGACCTCACGCCCGAACAGCAACGCAGCCGCGACACCGACCCCGCCGCACTCGCCGGCGCCCTCCTGCCCGCCGGCACCACCCTCGTCCCCGAGCGCATGGGGTCCTACACCGCCACCAGCAGCGCCGAGGGCCTCATCTCCGTCGACACGACCGAGGCCGACCTCACCGACCCCGTCTGGCACGGCAAGATCAACATCGTCGGGGGCCGCGCACCGAGCGCCCCCCGCGAGATCGCCGTGACCCGCACCTTCCTCGACCGCTCCGGCCTGGGGCTCGGCGCCACCACCACCGTCCGCGGCCTCGACGCCACCCCCTTCACCATCACCGGCGTCGTCGAGTACCCCGGCGACCTCAGCGCCACCACCCTCGTCGCCCGCCCCGGGGAACTCGTCGAACCACTCGCCAAACTCCCCGGCGCGACCCCGCGCACGGGCGGCAACTGGCTCGTCAAGATGCCCGCCGGCACCGTGCTCGACTGGCCCAAGGTCACCGAACTCAACAAGTACGGCTTCACCGCCGCCTCCCGCGCCGTCCTCCTCGACCCGCCGCCGCGCGCCGCCGTCCCCTTCTACGCCGACCAGAACAACGGCACCGGACCCGCGCTCCTCGACCGCACCGCCATCGTCATCCTCGGCACCGTCGTCGGCATGGCCCTCCTGGAGATCGTGCTCCTCGCGGGCCCCGCCTTCGCCGTCGGGGCCAGGCGCTCCCGGCGGCAGCTCGGCCTGATCGCCGCCGGCGGCGGTGACCGCGCCCAGATCCGCGCCGTCGTCCTCGGCGGCGGCGTCGTCCTCGGCACCACCGGCGCCGCGGCCGGCCTCGCCGTCGGCATCGGCCTCGTCGCCCTCCTGCGCACCCGCGCCGAGGACTACGCCGGCCACCGCTTCGGGCACTTCGCCCTCCAGCCGCTCGACCTCGCCGGGGTCCTGCTCATCGGCGTCGTCACCGGCCTGCTCGCGGCCATCGTCCCGGCCGTCCAGGCCGCCCGCCAGGAGGTCGTCTCCGCACTCACCGGCCGCGACTCCCTCAAGCCGCCCAACCGCTGGCTCGCCCTCCTCGGCCTCCTCATGCTCGGCGGCGGCACCGCCCTCGCCCTGCTCGGCGCCGCCAGCGGCATCGCCAGCCGCACCATCGCCGTCCTCGGCGGCTCGATGATCGCCGAACTCGGCATGGTCGCCCTGGTGCCCTACCTCGTCGGCCTCTTCGGCCGCACCGGCCGCTGGCTGCCGCTCGGCCCCCGCCTCGCCCTGCGCGACTCGGTGCGCCACCGCGGCCGCACCGCCCCCGCCGTCGCCGCCGTCATGGCCGCCGTCGCCGGCTCCGTCGCCGTGTCCATCTACGCCGCCAGCACCGACGAACAGAACCGCCGCGGCTACGAGGCCTCCGCCCCCGCCGGCGCGGTCCTCCTCGGCACCGGCTGGGGCGCCGCCTCCGACGGCTCCCTCCTGCCCCGGATGCGCGACGCCGTCGAATCCAGCGTCCCCGACCTCGGCCCGCGCGCCGACGTTAAGAAGCTCACCTACCCCGCCGGCTGCGGGGAACACCAGGGCACCTGCGGATGGATCTCTCCCCTCCTGCCCAAGGACCTCCGCTGCCCCCTGGAGGACGACCACGGCAGCCTCTCCTCCGACGAGATCAAGCGGCTGCGCCACGACGACAAGCGCTGCCAGTTCAACGCCGGCCGACGCGGCACCACCGTCTACGGCGGCATCGGCGCCGGCGACGCCACCATGCTGCGCAACCTGCACGGCATCACCGACCCGGCCGCCGTCCAGGCCCTCGCCGACGGCAAGGCCGTCGTCCTCGACCCGCGCTACATCAAGGACGGCAAACTGATCCTCCAGACCAACGACCCGATGCCGCTGCCCGCCGCCGGCACCAAGTCCGCCCCCTACGTCCCGTCGGAGGAAGAGGACCGCAAGCGCCGGCACGAGACCACCATCGACGCCTACCTCGCCAACTCGCCCATCCAGACCGGCATCGCCGTCATCAGCCCCGACACCGCCCGCCGCCTCGGCCTCGGCGTCGTGGACGGGGGCTCCGTCTGGCTGCCCGCCACCGCACCCAGCGACGGCGCCGAGCAGAAGGCCGCCGGTGCCATCGGCAAACTCGCCGACCACACCGAGTTCTCGGTCGAACGCGGCTACCAGCCCAAGGGCGACCTCATCAGCCTCGGCCTGGCCGGCTTCGCCGCCCTCGTCGCCCTCGGCGCCGCCGGCATCGCCACCGGACTCGCCGCCGCCGACTCCCAGCGCGACCTCACCACCCTCGCCGCCGTCGGCGCCACACCCCGGATCCGGCGCACGCTCTCCGGCTTCCAGTGCGGCGTCATCGCCGCCATGGGCACCCTCCTCGGCATCGTCTGCGGAGCCGTCCCCGCCGTCGCCCTGCGCAAGGTCCTCGGCGCGGTCGAGCCCTACCCCGGCATCAGCCCCGAGGAGATGGCCAACCGCTCCCTGGTGATCGTCCCGTGGGGCAACGTCGGCCTCCTCGTGATCGGCCTGCCGATCATCGCCGTCGGCCTCGCCACCCTGCTCACCCGCTCGCGGATCACCCTGCTGCGCCGCAGCGGCTGAGCCCGCGCCACCCGCCCGTCACCCGCCCGTCACCCGCCCACGGCAACCGTCCGTCACCCCGCCCGCCGCGCCACGGCGGGCGGGGTGACGGACGTTACAGCCCCCTTCGGGCCCGGCAGCCGGACGGCCGGGGCGGGCACCCGCACGGGCGAACTACAGTCGTCGGTATGACGAGAACCCCGGACAGCGCCGTCCGCTCCTACATCGACCAGCACCGGTCCGCCTTCCTGGCCGACCTGTCCGACTGGCTGCGCATCCCGTCGGTCTCCGCCGACCCGGCCCGCGCCGGGGACGTGCGGCGCTCCGCCGAGTGGCTGGCCGCCAAGCTGCGCGACACCGGCTTCCCGGTGGCGGAGGTCTGGGAGACGGACGGCCTGCCGGCGGTGTTCGCCGAATGGCCCTCGGGCGACTCGTCCGCCCCGACCGTCCTGGTCTACGGGCACCACGACGTCCAGCCGGCCGCGAAGGAGGACGGCTGGGACACCGACCCGTTCGAGCCGACCGTCGTCGACGGACGGATGTTCGCGCGCGGCGCGGCCGACGACAAGGGGCAGGTGTTCTTCCACACCCTCGGCGTGCGGGCCCACCTGGCCGCCACCGGGCGCACCGCGCCGGCCGTCAACCTCAAGCTGCTGATCGAGGGCGAGGAGGAGTCCGGCTCGCCGCACTTCCCGGCCCTGGTCCGGCGCGAGGCCGAGCGGCTGGCCGCCGACGTGGTGATCATCTCGGACACCGGCATGTGGTCGCGGACCACGCCGACCGTCTGCACCGGCATGCGCGGCCTGGCCGACGCCCAGATCGACCTGTACGGGCCGGACACCGACATCCACTCCGGCTCCTTCGGCGGCGCCGTCCCCAACCCGGCGCAGGTCGCGGCCGAGCTGGCCGCCGCCCTGCACGACGGCGACCGGCGGGTCGCCGTGCCCGGCTTCTACGACGGCGTGATCGAGCTGACCGAGCGCGAGCGCGCGCTGTTCGCCGAACTGCCCTTCGACGAGGAGCAGTGGCTGGCGGTCGCCAAGTCCTCCGGCACGCGCGGCGAGGCCGGCTACTCCACCCTGGAGCGGATCTGGGCCCGCCCGACCGCCGAGGTCAACGGCATCTGGGGCGGCTACACCGGCCCCGGCGGCAAGACCATCGTCCCGGCGTCCGCGCACCTCAAGCTCTCCTTCCGGCTGGTGGCCGGGCAGGAGGTGGAGAAGGTCCGGGAGGCCGTGCGCGCGTGGGTGGCCGAGCAGGTGCCCGCGGGCATCCGCTACGAGCTGGTCTTCCCCGGCGCGACCCGGCCCTGCCTGACGCCGCTGGACCACCCGGCGCTGCAGTCCGTCGTCCGCGCGATGGGCCGGGCCTTCGAGCAGAAGGTCCTCTTCACCCGCGAGGGCGGCTCCGGCCCCGCCGCCGACCTCCAGGACGTGCTCGGCGCGCCGGTGCTGTTCCTCGGCATCTCGGTGCCCTCCGACGGCTGGCACTCGGTCAACGAGAAGGTCGAACTCGACCTGCTGGCCAAGGGCGTGGAGACCGCCGCCTACCTGTGGGGCGACCTGGCCGAGAACTTCCGGCCCGGCGCGTGAACGGGCGCGGCGAGGCGGGCGCGTGAGCGAGCGCAGGAACGGGTGCGGGCCCACCGGGCCCGCCCCGGCAGTCAGATCACTCATCCGGATGATTCACCTGATGCACCACGTGGGGATGGAACGACGTGAGCACCGTGCCTGAGACCGAACGCCCCCTGTACCTGGCACTGGCCCGGGCCGGAGTGGACCGGGCGGCCGAGCACCGGTTCGACGAGCCCTGGCTCGCCGCGGCCTGGAGCCACCCGAACACCCGGGTGCTGCCGATCGCGGGCGGCGAGGCCTTCGTCGTCGACACCGCCGGGGGCACCGAGCTGGTCCTGCTGCCCTCCTTCGAGGCGCCGCAGACCGGCGACCGGTACTTCCTCGGCACCGACGACGACGGCGTCTCCTACTTCGCGCTGGCCGGCGAGAGCCTGCCCGGGCGCCTGGACGGCGACGCCCGTCCGGCCGGGCTGCGCGAGGTCGGCGCGCTGCTGTCCGACCGCGACGCGGGGCTGCTGGTGCACGCCGTCGCCCTGGAGCACTGGCACCGCCTGCACAGCTTCTGCTCGCGCTGCGGCCACCCGACCGAGAAGGCCGGCGCCGGGCACGTGCGGCGCTGCACCTCCTGCGCGGCCGAGCACTACCCGCGCACCGACCCGGCGGTGATCATGGTGATCACCGACGAGCAGGACCGCTGCCTGCTCGGCCGCCAGGCGCTGTGGCCCGAGGGCCGCTGGTCCACCCTGGCCGGCTTCGTCGAGCCGGGGGAGTCGATCGAGCAGGCCGTCGCCCGCGAGGTCCACGAGGAGGCCGGCGTGCGGGTCGGCGAGGTGCGGTACGTCGCCAGCCAGCCCTGGCCGTTCCCGTCCAGCCTGATGCTCGGCTTCACCGGCAAGGCGCTGCCCGGCGGCACCGAGATCACGGTGGACGGCGAGGAGCTCGCCGAGGCGCGCTGGTTCTCCCGCGAGGAACTGCGGGCCGGCATGGAGGCGGGGGAGATCCTGCCGCCCTCGGGGATCTCGATCGCGCGCCACCTCGTCGAGCTCTGGTACGGCGAACCGCTGCCGTCCGCGGCGCGCTGGTAAACCGCTCCCGGGCGCTCCCGGAAAGCCCGGGAAGGTCCGGGAGAGTTCGGGAAAGCTCGGGAAAGCTCGGGAAAGCTCAAGAAAAGGGGGCGCGCGGCTCATGCCGTGCGCCCCCTTTTCCGATTTCGATCCCTTTCGGAAGCCGCACCCTCCGGATGTTCGTGACCGGACGGGCCGTACCCGCCCAGGCCGCCCGCCGCCCGGCGCGCACCGCCGACCCGCGCGGACGACATTGCCGGAAACGGCTGAAACCGCGTCACCGCGCTCGCTACATTCACTCGGGTGACAATCCCCCGGGGCACCGCCCAATCCCCCAAATACCAGCGCCTCGCCGCCGACCTGCGCCGCCGCATCGCCGAGGGCGAGTTCACCGCCGACGCCGCCCTCCCGGTCGAGAGCGAACTGGAACGCCAGTACGGAGTTGCCCGCAACACCGTCCGCCTCGCCGTCGACGTCCTCGTCAACGAAGGCCGGCTCGTCCGCCTCCAGGGCAAGGGCACCTACCTGCGCGAACACCCCGTCCTCGACCACCGCGCCTACGGCCCCGCGCTGCCCACCGCCCCGCGCGACTGCCTCGCCGTCCCCACCGCCGTCTACCTCGGCGAGGCCGCCGACGCCGGCCGCGAACTCGGCACCGACTTCGAGATGATGATCGTCCGCGCCCGCGTCGACATCGCCGAACGCCTCGGACTGCGCCCCGGCGAGGCCATCGTCGTGCGCCGCCAGCTGCGCACGCTGGACCGCGAGCCGTACTCGATCGAGGAGAGCCACTACCGGGCCGGGCTCGCCGCCGGCACCCCGCTGATGGAGCCCGACGCCGTCGAGGGCGGGGACGAGGCCGTCCTCGCGGCCCTCGGCCGCACCGAGATCGGCGCCGTCGACCACCTCGTGGCCCGGATGCCGGGACCGGAGGAGGCCCAGTGGTTCCAGGGCGGCCCCGGCGTGCCGCTCATGGTGCAGACCCGCGTCACCTACGACCGGCGCGGGCCGGTGCGGGTCATCGAGACCCGCTACTCGGCCGACCGCTGCCGGCTCGTCTACGGCGTCGGCGACCTCGGCGCGCGCACCACGCTGCCCGCGCCCGCGACGCCCGTCGACCAGGCCCCGGCCGACGCGCCCTGAGACGCGCGCCGGGGCCCGGCCGCCGGGCCCGGATCAGGCCGCGAGGGCCTTCTTGACCTGCAGCAGGCTCGGGTTGGTCATGACCACCCGCTCGCCGCCGCCCGCCGGCGTCACCAGCACCGTCGGGACCGTCTGGTTGCCGTTGTTCACCGACTCGACGAAGGACGCCGACGCCGGGTCCTCCTCGATGTTGATCTCGGTGTAGCCGATGCCTTCACGGTCCAGCTGGCTCTTGAGTCGATTGCAGTACCCACACCAGGTCGTGCTGTACATCGTGACGGTGCCGGACATCGGGGGGACTCCTTCGGGAGGGGGCGGACGGTCTCTGGTTCTCCGGACGCAACGTCCGACGCGCGGCGGGCATTCCGGCCGCCGCGTCCCGGAAGGGCCGCGGCCGCCACGCTCGGGAGGCCGCCGCGTCGCGGAGAGGCAGAGCGATCATCCTGCGATCACACCGGGCCTGTGGACAACCCGGCCCCGGTTGTCCCACCGGGCTGAGAGGATGGAACGCATGCAGGAAGACCTCTTGAGCGGCGGCCCCGGCGACCTCTGGACCGACCCCGCGGCGGCGGCCCGCGACGCCGGCCCCGACGCCGTGCTCGCCGGCCTCGACCCCGAACAGCGCGCCGTCGCCACCGCCCTGCACGGGCCCGTCTGCGTCCTCGCCGGCGCCGGCACGGGCAAGACCCGCGCCATCACCCACCGCATCGCCTACGGCGTGCGCAGCGGCGTCTACCAGCCCCAGCAGGTCCTCGCCGTCACCTTCACCGCCCGCGCCGCCGGCGAGATGCGCGGCCGCCTGCGCCAGCTCGGCGCCGACGGCGTCCAGGCCCGCACCTTCCACTCCGCCGCCCTGCGCCAGCTCCAGTACTTCTGGCCCCGCGCCGTCGGCGGCCCCGTCCCGCAGCTGCTCGAACGCAAGATCCAGCTCGTCGCCGAATCCGCCGGCCGCTGCGGCCTGCGCGTCCAGCGCACCGAACTGCGCGACCTCACCGCCGAGATCGAATGGGCCAAGGTCACCCAGATCGGCCCCGACGACTACCCCGCCGCCGTCCAGAAGTCCGGCCGCGACGCCCCCCGCGACCCCGCCGAGACCGCCCAGGTCTACCGCGTCTACGAGGAGGCCAAGAGCCGCCGCGGCGTCATCGACTTCGAGGACGTCCTCCTGCTCACCGCCGCCATCCTGGAGGACCGCCCCGACATCGCCGACCAGGTCCGCGCCCAGTACCGGCACTTCACCGTCGACGAGTACCAGGACGTCTCCCCGCTCCAGCAGCGCCTCCTCGACCAGTGGACCGGCCCCGGCGGCGGCGCCAGCCTCTGCGTCGTCGGCGACGCCAGCCAGACCATCTACTCCTTCACCGGCGCCACCCCCGACTACCTGCTGAACTTCCGCAGCCGCCACCCCGAGGCCACCGTCGTCAAGCTCGTGCGCGACTACCGCTCCACCCCCCAGGTCGTCCACCTCGCCAACGGACTCCTCGCCCAGGCCCGCGGCGAGGCCGCCCGCCACCGCCTCGAACTCGTCTCCCAGCGCGAAGCCGGCCCCGAACCCGGCTACACCGAGTACGAGGACGAGCCCACCGAGGCCGAGACCACCGCCCGCCGCATCAAGGACCTCCTCGCCACCGGCGTCCGCGCCAGCGAGGTCGCCGTCCTCTTCCGCACCAACGGCCAGTCCGAGGTCTACGAACAGGCCCTCGCCGACCTCGGCGTCCCCTACCAGCTCAAGGGCGCCGAGCGGTTCTTCGAACGCCCCGAGGTCCGCGACGCCGGCGTCCTGCTGCGCGGCGCGGCCCGCGCCGCCGCCGACCCCCTCACCGCCGGCGCCCCCGACCTGGCCGGCCAGGTCCGCGCCGTCCTCGCCAGCCGCGGCTTCACCCCCGAACCGCCCGCCGGCTCCGGCGCCGTCCGCGACCGCTGGGAGTCCCTCGCCGCCCTCGTCCGGCTCGCCGAGGAGTTCGAGCGCACCCGCACCGCCGAAGGACTGGGCGCGGACCTCGCCGCCTACGTCGCCGAACTCGACGCCCGCGCCGCCGCCCAGCACGCCCCCGCCGTCGAAGGCGTCACCCTCGCCTCCCTGCACGCCGCCAAGGGCCTCGAATGGGACGCCGTCTACCTCGTCGGCCTCACCGAGGGCACCCTGCCGATCATCTACGCCAAGACCGACGAACACGTCGAGGAGGAGCGCCGCCTCCTCTACGTCGGCGTCACCCGCGCCCGCAAGCACCTCTCCCTCTCCTGGGCCCTCTCCCGCTCCCCGGGCGGCCGCGCCAGCCGCAAGCCCACCCGTTTCCTCGACGGGCTGCGCCCCGGCTCCGCCGCCCCCGGCACCCGCACCGGCGCGCGGGGCGGGCGCGGGGGCGTGGAGTTCGGCGAGCGCGCCGCCGGGCGGAAGGTCCGCGGACCGGTCAAGTGCCGCGTCTGCGAGCGCGTCCTGACCGACGCCGTCGAACGCAAGCTCCGCCGCTGCGAGAGCTGCCCGTCCACCATGGACGAGGCGCTGTACGAGCGGCTGCGCGAGTGGCGCGCCCGGCAGGCCAGGAAGCAGGGCGCCCCCGCCTACGTCGTGTTCACCGACGCGACGCTCATGGCGATCGCCGAGGACGTGCCCGCGAACCGCCAGGAACTGGCCCAGATCTCCGGGGTCGGCGCCATGAAGCTGGACAAGTACGGGGCCGCCGTGCTCTCGTTGTGTGCGGGGGAGGAGCCCGAGGAGGAACCGGACGGCGTCATGGACGACGGTCCGGTCGAACCGGCGTGAGCCGGTCCGGGCGTGGTCACGGGGACTGCTCAGGGGACTCCCGCGGGGCATCGGAACGCGCCGTCCGGCGCGACGCGAAACGCGACGCGAAAACCGCCGTGAAAAATAGTTTGCGCGGCGTACCGGGAGCGCAATAGCCTGCCGGAGCGGTCAAGGGGACGCGAACGCACGGGGTGACGCCTGTGCCGAGTTCCCGCGCCCAAAGCTTCACCAAGACAGACATCCGAACATCGGAGCAGGGGAAACCCGGCTCCGCGAGACGCCGAGAGGAGGCGAAGACAGTGGGAAACATCATGATCACCAAAATGACTGGCCGGACCGTTGTCGCTGCCTCCCTGCGTGATGCCCTCCTGTGGGCGCCCGCAGAGCTCGGTGGAACCGGTCTGGGTCTCGACACCACCGGTGTCTCCGTCGTCCCCGCCGTCGCTGTCAGTGGTCTCGGACACACTGATCTGTGCGTCGCGAGCGGCAGGAGCGTCGAAGGCGCCTCCGTCGAGACCGGTCTGTCCCGCGATTGGGCGTCGTTCGGCACGCCGCGCTCCGAGCGCGACGAGCGACCGACCCAGGCACCGAAGGCGGTCGTAGCCGCAGCCATGCATGGCGGCTATGCGCAGGTCATCGGTGCCGGAAACGCCCAGAAGCAGAACGAGCAGCAGATCAACAAGCAGGCCATGGCCGCCTTCATCGGCGCCACGGCCATCCGGATGCGGGCCTTCCGCGGGCCTGAACCCTGGAGAGAACGAACCTGAACCTCAGGTCGGCACCTCCAGGGCCGCGGAACCCGTCACACCGGGATCCGCGGCCCTTCTGTTTTGTCCGGTACGCAAGACCACCCAGGCCCCCCGGGGCCTCCGGCCCAGCCCCACCAGTCAGCCGGGCCGGAACCACTGAGAAGACGAGGAAGACGCAGACAGTGTCCACGGTCATCACACCGCCCACCCCGTCCGTACCGCCGACAAGCCAGATCACCAAGGCCGACCAGGCCGACCCCCCGGAGGTTCTTTCCATGCAGCTCAGCTCGATCGAGCAGGCCGAGGCACTCGGTCTCCCCATCCCCTGCCGCGCCTTCGACCCCGAGGTCTTCTTCGCCGAGACGCCCGCCGACGTCGAGTACGCGAAGTCCCTCTGCGGCACCTGCCCGGTCAAGGAGGCCTGCCTGGCCGGCGCCCTCGAGCGCCGCGAGCCCTGGGGCGTCTGGGGTGGCGAGCTCTTCGTCCAGGGCGTCGTCGTGGCCCGCAAGCGGCCCCGTGGCCGTCCGCGCAAGACCGAGGTCATGGCGTGAGCCCCGACCTCGGAGCCGGAGCCGTCCGCCGGGGAGAGCAGCCCCCACTGGACAGTTCCCTCCGCCGCTCCGTGCGGATCGCCGCCGCCAAGGCCGACGCGGCCCGCACCAACCCCTTCCCGACGACGCACCACGAGCAGGACCACCACATGACCGCCGCCATCGACCCCGCCGTCCGCGCCGAACAGGCCAACGAACTTCAGATCCAGAACAGGACCCTCGAAATGCAACTCCTCCACGAATCCCTGGCCCGCGCCCATATGCAAGACCGGCTGCACGAGGCCGAGCACCAACGGCTCGTCCTGCGCATCGCCAGGGCGCGCAAGCTCAAGCAGCGGGCCGAGCGCGCCTCGCTGCGGGCCCGCAAGGCCCTCGCCGTCGCCCTGATGTAGTCCGGCCCCGGTTCGACGCGCGCGCCCCGTGGCCACGCGCGGCCACGCGCGTGCAGGCGCGCACGGACAGGCACAGGACGAACGGCAGACCCCCGTCGCACCGCAGGCCGCCCCCCGCACCCGGGGAGCGGCCTGCGGCCGTTCTGCTGGCTACTCGGCTCCGACTCGTCGGTGCCCCGGGCTTCCCCGGCCCCTCAGCGGCCCTTGCGGGCCCGCTTGCCACCCGGCCCCTGCTCGGCGAACTCCGGCAGCCACTCCAGCATCTCCGCCCGGAACGGCGCCTTCGCCCCCAGCTGACACAGCACCCCGATCGTGCTCAACGTCACCCGGTGGATCAGCAGGTACGACGGCGGCAGGTTCAACTGCTTGCCCAGGTTGTAGGCAGGCGACCGCGGATCCGCGATCCGCGCCGCCTGCGCCCGCATCCACGCCCGCGTGAAGTGGAAGGAATCCACCGCCGCCGGCTCGATGATCGGCACCAGGTAGTCCAGCACCGCGTCCGCATCCAGCTCGATCGAGGGCTTCACGAAGCCCTCCTCCCGCAGCATCTCCAGCACACCCGCCGCATCACCGGCCAACGCCATCCGCAGCGACGCCCCGATCGGCGCCGGCAACCCACCCGGCAACCGGTCCACCGTGCCGAAGTCCAGCACCCCCAGCCGCCACCCCGACACCGGACCGTCGTCCTTCAACAACCGGAAATTGCCCGGATGCGGATCCGCGTGCAACAACCCCGTCCGCGCCGGACCGGCGAACAGGAACCGGGCCAGCAGCCGGCCCGCACGGTCCCGCTCCTCCTGGCTCCCGCCCGCGATCACCTCCGCCAGCGGCGTGCCGTCCATCCACTCCGTCACCAGCACCTGATCCGCCTGCGCCACCACACCCGGCACCACGATGTCCGGATCGCCCGCGAACACCTCGGCGTGCCGACGCTGCGCCTGCGCCTCCAGCTCGTAGTCGAGCTCCTCGGAGACCCGCTCGCGCAGCTCGACGATCAGCGGCTTGATGTCCAGCCCCGGGATCAGCGGGCCCAGCAGCCAGGCGACGCGGCCGAGTTGCGACAGGTCCGCGAGCAGCGCGTCACCCGCGCCCGGGTACTGCACCTTGACGGCGACCCGGCGGCCGTCGTGCCAGACCGCCCGGTGCACCTGGCCGATCGAGGCGGCGGCCGCCGGCCGGTCGTCGAACTCCCGGAACAGCTCACGCCAGTTGGCCCCGAGGCGCTCGGCGAGCGCGGTGTGCACCTTGGCGGCGGGCATCGGGGGAGCGGCGTCCTGCAGCTTGGTGAGCGCCGCCCGGTACGGGCCGGCGACCTCCTCGGGCAGCGCGGCCTCGAAGACGGACAGCACCTGCCCGAACTTCATGGCCCCGCCCTTGAGTTCGCCGAGCACCTTGAACAGCTGGTCGGCGGTGGCCTGTTGCAGCTCGGCCGTCACCACCTCGGCGGACCGACCGCCGATCCGCCTGCCCAGGCCGAGCGTGGCGCGGCCGGCTATCCCCAGGGGCAGGGCGGCGAGCCGTGCCGTGCGGGTCACTGCCTTGCGCGGAAGATCGCTCACCGGGCCTCCATCCGACACACCCCCGGCCACCCGGTACCGGACGGCCGACCATCACTACGCCATTGTGCCCGCTCGCCGCCCCGCACCAGCCCGTATTTCGCGCAGGCGTGAGCGGCGCATCGGTGTCGGACCGGTGGCGTACGGGCGGCGTACCGGCGGCGGATCCGCGGATCAGCGGGGCAGGCGCAGGGCCAGGCCGTCGAGGACGACCTCCAGGCCGTAGCCGAACTTGCTGTCGCGGATGGTCACCGGGTCGGTGCCGGCGGCGGTCGCGTAGGCGTCGGCGAGGTGCTCGAAGTCGTCGGCCGCCTCCTGGGCGGCGGGCATGAGGCGGGCGATGAACTCGGCCTCCGTCTGGCCGGACCGGGCCACCGTGGTGAGCCAGGCCGACTCCGTGGTGCCCATGCCGATCGTGTAGCAGACCAGGGTGTCGATCGCCCGGACCGGCTCGGGGAACCCGGCGGCGGTGAACAGGACGGTCAGCTGCTCGGCGAACGACATCAGGTTGGGGCCCAGGTAGGCGAGGCCCGCCTGGCCGAGGACGGACGACAGCCAGGGGTGGCGCAGCACCGTCGCGCGGAAGGCCTGGGCGGCGTCGGTGGCCGCGGCGCGCCAGTCGGGGCTGTCGGCGGGCGGGAGGACGATCTCGCCGAAGACCTCGTCGACCGCGAGCTCCATGAGCTCGTCCTTGGTCGCGACGTGGCGGTAGAGGGAGGTCGCGCCGGCGTTCAGGCGGGCGGCGAGTTTGCGCATGCTCAGCGCCTCGATGCCCTCGGCGTCGAGCATCACGATCGCCTCGCGGACGATCGCGTCCCGGCTGAGCGAGGGCTGGTCGGGCTCGCGCTGGCGGCGGGCCCATACGGACGGGATCGGGTTCGTGCTGGCGGCCATCGGCATCCCCTTCTGCGTACACCGTTCGCATTCAGCGTACAGCAAGCGCTAGTTGCGCACACTGTTCCTCGATGCGTACAGTGTGCGCAGCGACGGAACGCAGTGCGCACCGAAGGAACGGTGTGCGCATGGAGAGGGGAGATCTCATGCAGGCCCGCAACCCGCACCGCTGGTGGATCCTGATCGTGCTGTGCCTGAGCTCGTTGGTCCTGGTGATCGACAGCATGGCGCTGACCGTGGCCGTGCCCTCGATGACGGCCGACCTCGGCGCGAGCGCCCAGGACACCCAGTGGATCCTCGACTCCTACGTCCTGGTCTTCGCCGGGCTGCTGCTGACCTCCGGCAGCCTCGGCGACCGCTTCGGCCGACGGAAGATCATGATCATCGGCCTGCTGCTCTTCGGCGCGGCGTCCCTGGCCGCGACCTTCTGCACGAACCCCGGTGAGGTGATCGCCTCCCGCGTCGCGATGGGGGTCGGCGGCGCGCTGATCATGCCGTCGACGCTGTCGATCCTCATCACCGTCTTCGACGAGGACGAGCGCGGCAAGGCGATGGCGGCCTGGGGGTCGGTGGCGATGCTCGGCCTCGTCGGCAGCCCGGTCCTCGGCGGCGTGCTGATCGACCACTTCTCGTGGCACTCGATTTTCTTCCTCAACGTCCCGGTCGTCGCCCTCGCGATCCTCGCCGGTCTCGTGCTGATGCCGGAGTCCAAGGGGCCGTGGCAGAAGCCGGACCCGCTCGGCGCAGTGCTGTCCGCGGTCGGCATGACGGCGCTGATCTGGTGGATCATCGAGATCCCGCAGCACGGCGCGTTCGGCGGCCGGTCGCTGGTCACCCTCGGCGTGGCGGTGGTGGCGCTCGTCGGGTTCGTGGTCTGGGAGAACGTCACCGACGCGCCGATGGTGCCGCTGGTCCTCTTCGGGCACCGCGACTTCAGCGGCGGCTCGCTCTCGCTGACGCTCGTCCAGATCGGCAACGGCGGGTTGCTGCTGGTCCTCACCCAGTACCTGCAGTTCGTGCTGGGCTACTCGCCGGTCAAGGCGGGGCTCGCGTTCATGCCGCTCGCCGTCGCCGCGCTGATCGGCAACGGGGCCGGGGCCAAGTTCGCCGCGAAGATCGGCAACCGCCTCCTGATCCTCTCCGGGATGCTCGCGATGGCCGCCGCCTTCGGGCTGCTGACCACCGTCACGGCCGACGGCGGCTTCACCGTTCCGGCGGTCGCGCTCGGCCTGCTCGGGCTCGGGGCCGGTCTGGCCATGCCGGCCGCGGTGGGGGCGCTGATGGGCACCATCCCGGCGGAGAAGGCGGGCGTCGGCTCAGCGCTCAACGACACGATCCAGCAGGCCGGCACCGCGCTCGGCATCGCGATCCTCGGCTCGCTGCTGTCGAGCGGCTTCGCCGCCCGGATGCCGGCGGGGCTGCCGGACGGGGCGAGGCACTCGATCGCCGGGGCGCTGGCCGTCGCGAAGGGGGACGCCGGGCTCGTGCACACCGCTCGGGAGGCGTTCACGAGCGCGATGACGACCACCTTCACGATCAGTGCGATCGGGGTGCTCGCGGCGGCGCTGGTGGCCACGCTGGTCATGCGGGGCCGCCCGGCGGGGGCGGAGCAGGGGGCGGCGGAGCAGGGGGCGGCGGCCGATGCGGCCGACGAGCGGGCGGAGGATGCGGAGCTCGCCGCCTGACGGGGCGCAGCCCGAGGTGTCCACACCGAGAAGGCCGGTGCCCCTGGGGGTACCGGCCTTCGGTGCTGTGTGCGAGAAGTCGGCGGGGCCGACTTCTCGGTCTTGTCCAGCTACTCCATGTTC